>NZ_JBINJY010000009.1:0-142686 GCF_043951805.1 Companilactobacillus sp. FL22-1 | reverse complement strand
TCTTTTTTCTGAAATCCGCTCTTTAGCAGCTTTTACCCACTCGCTTTTATGGTCAGCGACTGTCTTATATCCAATATGATTCCGATAATTTGTCCAGAAATGCTTATGTAAAATAGGTCGGCCGATTTTCTCCGGTTCCAATGCTCTAACCGACAAGCTGATTTTTTGATTGTATTCATCGATTCCCATTACAATGACTTCAATCTGATCACCAACTTGATATTGCTTTTCAAGGTCTGAGACGAAGCCATGTTTTAGTTCTGAAATATGAATCAAGCCTTGATGGTCATCATCAAGCTTTACAAAAACTCCATAGGACTGAATACCAGAAATGGTACCAAGAAACTTTTCTCCAATTCGCATCAATTTTCCTCCCTTTTTGATTTTCAAGTGTGCAACAATATATCTATACTAATATAACAGAAAACGGTGACTAATTTTATGAATGACAAAACTTATGACATTTCTATTATCGGCGGTGGTCCTGCTGGGATCTTTGCAGCCTACTTTGCCGGACTACGCAATCTTAAAACGGCCTTAATTGAAAGCTTGCCTAAACTTGGTGGTCAACCAGAGACTCTCTACGCTCAAAAACATATCTACGATATCGGTGCTTTACCCAAGATCTCTGGTACTGATCTAACTCAGCAATTAACTGACCAACTAGCTTTAATGGACTCTGACCAATATCTCAATACTTCGGTTTCTTCTATAGTAAGAAAAGATGGCTTATGGGAATTAACTACTAATAAAGAGACTATCTATACCAAGGCAATTATTATTGCTATCGGTAACGGAGCTTTCAAACCTCGTAAACTAACTTTCGATTATGACCCTATTATAGAAGAAAACAATAATCTCTCATACTTCGTCAATGACATCAATGATTATAAAGATAAAGATGTATTAGTTGCTGGTGGTGGTGACTCCGCTGTTGACTGGGCCATCAATCTTTCTAAAATTGCAAAACATACATCCCTGATTCATCGTCGTAACAGATATCGTGCCATGGAATCCAGTGTTGACCAATTGGATCATTCGACAGTCGAACAATTGAATCCATATATTATCAAAGACGTACAGCTAAATCCAGAGCAACCGCAAAAAATCGACGTTACTCTCAAGATGATCAAGTCTGAAGAAATAAAAGTTGTCACGGCGGATAAATTACTCGTTAACTATGGTTTCATCTCTGATTCTAAAATTTTGAGAGATTGGAATCTAGAACTGGAAGGTCCTTTCATTAAAGTCACCTCAGAAATGGAAACCAATTTACCAGATGTCTTTGCAATAGGTGATATCGTCACTTACCCTGGCAAACTACAATTAATTGCCACAGCCTTTGCTGAAGGACCAATGGCTGTTACTAAAGCCTTAAGAAATCTCTATCCTAACAAAGATTATTTCGAACACAGTACCTCGATCTTTGAGAAATAATCCTTAATTTACTTTATTTTTAAAAATATTTTAAGTTAAGCTGGTATAATAAAGTTTAATTTGAATTCTGGAGTTGATTGATTGAGCTACATAATGGGTTTGGTTGACTTTATCTTACATATTGACCACCACATGGTTAATATCGTAAATAACTTTGGCCTTTGGACATACTTAATACTGTTTTTAATTATCTTTATTGAAACTGGAGTCGTTATCTTACCATTTCTTCCTGGTGACTCACTGATTTTTGCAGCCATGGCTTTGGCTGCTAATCCAAAGTATGGATTGATTGGTTGGTTAATGTTTTTGATTTTCCTAGCCGCGGCGGTTTTGGGAGATTCAATGAATTATGAGATTGGCGAACACTTCGGTGAATACGCGACGAGGAATAAATATCTCAGTAAGTTAATCAATAAAGAGCATTTAGATGAAGCGCATCGGTTCTTTGAAAAACACGGTGGCAAAACAATCGCCATCGGTCGTTTCATCCCCTTGATCAGAACTTTTGTTCCATTCGTAGCTGGTAGTGGAACAATGCATTATGGAATCTTCTTGAAATTCAATTTTATTGGAGCCTTCCTCTGGGTATTGATCTGTTCTGCTGCTGGTTATCTCTTCGGTGGGATTCCAGTGGTACAAGATCATTTCTCAATGATCATTATTGGAATCGTTATTGTCTCATTGATTCCAATCCTTATCACTGCTATTAAAAATCGTAAAAAAAGAGCTTAGGGAAAATCCCTAAGCTCTTTTAGTTTTAGCTTGCCAAAAGTTCCAACCTTCGAAGATGATGAAGAACAATACAAAACACTGGGTGAAAAACTCTTCTGGCAAGACATTAATGATTGGATCCTTATTCGGATCAAATAACCAATCGCTGTTTCTGAATAAGACTTCATGAAAAACAACGAAGAATTCATCAAAGTTGAGTAACATCAAAACGGCTAATACAATACCGACAATGCCGATCCACAAAAAGACTCGATTGAAATGAGCTCTAACTTTACGAAACTTGGCTACAATAATCCCTGAAATGATAAATACGCCAAAGTTCAGTAAGAAAAGCTTTTTACAATCTAAAAAGTGCAATCGACCGGCTGGCGAAGAAGCAAAATCACTCAGATGCCAATGCCAATTAAACGGATTGATCAAATAATCCATCATCTGGGCATAATTTTTCATAATCGTGCCGTACTTCATCCCGACCGCTTGCTCTAAATAGTAATGTTTAATATCAAAAGCAAATAATCCATAACTAGCAAAAATCGTAATACTGATTGCCGCCGTTAAGATAAAAAAAGCTAAAGCAATCGTATAAAAGAAATCCTTTTGCGAATTAGACATCCCATTGATCCAGACTTTCTACTTGATGTGTTGGCTTGATTGGTGCATTGTCAATGTCTTCATGCGTACTGACACCAGTATTGACCCACAGTGTATCAACACCGGCATTGATTCCACATTTAATATCAGTATTATAATTATCGCCCACAATCACGGCTTTTTTAGGATCAAAATCACAGGCTTTGACTGCAAAATCAATAATATCACGTTCAGGTTTACCGATATAATGAGCCTTTTGTTGAGTCGAAGTTTCAACCAATGAAATGACTGAACCAGCTCCTGGAACTAGACCACGTTCGTTAGGCAAGTTAGTATCAGCGTTCGTTCCAATAAAGAAGGCTCCACGTTTGATTGCTAAAGTTGCTAATTCAAATTTATGATAGGTTACGTCATAATCTAAACCGACGATCACCACATCAGGATCATACTCATTCAATTTGATACCTGTACCAAAAACAGCTTTCTTTAAACCAAATTCACCGATCACATAAGCACTGTGATTCTCGATCTCATCACCAAACATATTTTGAATATATGCAGCAGTTGCTAAAGATGGCGTCAAAATTTGTTGCGAATGGGCGGTAATCTGATGATTGTTGACCAAATTATCAGCCACTTGCTGTGGAGTCTTGGTTGTATTGTTTGTAAGGAAATAATAATCAATCCCTGCTTGGTTCAAATTGTCGATGAAAATTTTAGCTTCAGGAATCTTATCCTTACCACGATACATTGTTCCATCTAAATCAATTAAATATGTTTGATACTTCATTTATTCTATTCACCTATTTTTCTAATTTTAAAAGCTTTCTTGGTTGAACTAGTCGTTTTCTTAGTTGGCACATGCCGTTTGGAAACTTTATTGTTCTTATGCTGCTTGTTACGGACTTGTTTTGGCTTATGTTGTTCAGCCTTTTTACCGGTCGTTCTAGTCTTGAATTTATGATTGTGCGTACTATTATGGGTAACCCGATTCGTACTCTTACGATGATGACGCTTCAATGGCGCTTTCTTAACTTTTTCCAAAACAAAATAAGCGCAGCCAAAATTACAGTACTCTAACAAATAATCTTCCAGATGAGAAATACGATTATCTAAGGTACTCTCTTGTCTTTCATCTTCATAAAAACCCTTAAAACGTAATTGGTCATAGCCCCAATCGCCAACAATAAAATCATACTTTTCCAAAACATTATTGTAACGTTCTTCAATTCGTTCCTTATTAAAGCCACCGTCATGGTTTTCTACGACTCGATACTGGGTTTTATTAATAGTTATCAAATTATCATCCAGTTTGATCAGATCGACCAATTTTGTGGCTTCTTTATTGTCCTCAATTTCTTGCAAGTAATCACCTCAAATCGGATATTTTTTCTTCAAGTAATCGCCGAATACATTTCGCAAGAATTTAGGATACATAATTTCATTATCGCCCGCGATTTCAATCGAAGGAAAGTATGGTACAAACAAATAATGATCCAATAAAGCTAAAGTATATTCTCGATCTTTTTCTAATTCTTTACCATTTATGTAGACATTTCGTTTACTATCTATTTCTATGCCACGATAAACCAGTTCGCCAAATATCTTACCACGAAAACCCATCCCTTTTTGTAAATGATTACGCAAAAAGAGTCGATTCTTTTCCATTTCCATAACTAATCGCCAAACATTGTCCCCTGTCATCGTTGTTTTCAAGACATGAATAGCATGTGGCAAGACATCATGGAGATTTTTCTCAGAAATAATTCCTTTTGGCAAATCGGCTAAAAATAACCCTGAACTCAACACTGCTACGTCAGTTTGAGCAAAGTCTTGAACGGCACTTAAAGCCTCTTGAATAATGGAGTTGGAATCAAGATAATTGCTGCTTAATGTCTTGGGCAAATTGGCGACCTTCTTTTGATCCAGTAACTGTTCACCCAAATCAAATTGTTGCTTGATCCACTTTTCGTCGCTGGGCAACTGGTTCAAACTATCTGTCGCCACGGTAAAAGCTGACTTCTTAACTATTTTTTTATCGTCATCCAATTCTAGATTAATGGTCCCGATATTTTGCCCGTACTTACCGGCAGCTGCCAACAAAACACCATTATCCAGTTCTCCCTTAGGAAATAAGTGATGGGAATGGGAACCGATGATCAAATCAATTTCTGGATGCTTTTGGGCAATCAAACGATCCATTGAGACACCTAAATGCGACAATAAAATGATTACATCACAGTCTTCAACCAAACGTAACGACTTAGGCAGCATCTCTTGAATTAATCTAATATCCCAATTTAACAAAGGATAAGTCAAAATATAAGGTGCCGTTAAGCCCATCACTCCAATTTTGGTACCTTGCTTGGTGGTGAATTTCTCCACTGGCTTAGCAAAATCAGCCAAACGAGATGGATTTTCTTCATAGAGATTGTTCAGAACTACTGGAAATTGGGCGTGATCATACAAATGTTCCAACTCTTCATGACTATTGCCTAGGCCCTCATTATTTCCAATCGTTACCGCATCATAATGCAAGGGATTCATCCATTCAATATTGGCTTGACCATTGGTAGCTTCAGTCAACGGATGAGCTCGGTCAGAGGCATCACCAATGTCGAATAAATAAAACTCATCGGCTAGACTTTTTTGGCGTGACTCGTCAATAAAACGGGCCACTCTCGGAAAGTTTTCGAAATGGGAATGTAAATCGTTCGTATGCACTATTTGAATTTGTTCCATAATATCCTACTTTCTTTGCAAATTAGCCAAATCCTGTTTCTTCTTATCATACATCTCCAAAATCTCTTCGCCTCGTAATGGTGAACCCCAAGGCAAATCTTCTGACAAGTATTCTCTTTCAGGTGCATCGACACCCACATTGATATTTTCAGCAATGGGCACGCTGTAGTGATGAATATGACCATGTAAATTGATGATCTTTTCAACCTTGCCTAAAAGCATGGGATAATGCGTACAATAAAATTGATGATGATCAAACTTTAATAATGAGCCGACATCTTCAAATTCAAATCTAGGCTTGCCATCACTTAAAAGCTGATTATGTTTATCAACATATTTGAAGAGTGAACGATAGTCATGATTGCCTTTAATTAAAGTAATATGACCATTCAATTGGCGCAAAATTTCATATGTTTCTTCATCAGTTGGCGTATTCTTAGGACGCATCGAAATGTCCCCCAAATGGTAGACGCGATCATTTTCATCAACACGAGCATTCCAGGCCTCAATCATGGCTTGATTCATTTCCTCGACGTTACCAAAATGGCGTGGGGCAAAATTATTTGGCTGTAACAATTGATAATGATAAAAATGTGTATCAGCGATAAAATAATTCATTAGTTATTTGCTTCTTCCTTATTATCTGAAGTAATATGATTAGCTTTCAAAATATCATTGAAGGCATCCAAGACTTTACCAGCAGGTTTCTTATATTCAACCCATTCTTTTAAATTCATTGGTGGAACGGTATAATTTTCGTTAACGTAATCCTCGTAAATGCTGACAGCTGAAGAATGTGGAATATTAAGTTTGAGAATCCGTACTTCTTTAATCATTCCCAACTCGGCAGCCTTCTCAGCACGACCGTTCATTACGATATTGGCAAGCTCGTAATATTTGGTGCCATCGTTACGAGTTATCTGCTCAATCATATCTAAGGTTTGTTTTTCATTGTCCATTTATAAATACCTCACAATTTACTACTGTCTCTAGTATATAATATCTAAAAAATTAGGGAGTTAATTATGGTCTCAAAAAGTTTCAATCTTTTTAAAATACTACTGGCCTCGTTTATCTTTATTTTTGCCAGTGGCTTTACAGTCATCGGCCATCGTGGTGATCCAATCAATGCCCCCGAAGAAACCTTTGAAAGTTTCGATAAAGCTTTTTCTGAAGGTGCTGATTACGTGGAATTGGATATTCACGAGTCCAAAGATAACGTCTTAGTTGTCTCACATGATCGTGACTTAGAGCGGGTAACGGGAACTTCCGCAATCGTGTCCGAACATAACTTTTCTGAACTCGCTCAACTTCAACAAAAAAATGGTGAACCGATCCACAGTTTGAATCAAGTTTTTCAGCATTATAAGAATAATCCTAAAGCAAAATTTCTCATTGAAACGAAGAAAACCAAAAAGGGTAATCCTCAAAATATGGAGGAATTACTCAAACAAGTTATCGATGAAAATGGCATGCAAGATCGAGTTATGTTCCATTCCTTCTCTGTCCACAGCATGGAAAACGAAGCTAAACTGATGCCTGACATCCCAAGAATTTTCATTGCTGGTTCCACCAAACGGATCAATTTCGATATTTTGCAATATGTCACTGGCGTCAATTTATCTTCGAACATCGTCACACCAGAAATTATCAATACCATGCACTTCATGGGCAAAAAGGTCTATGTTTGGGATGAAATGAATGAAAGTCCCAAAAAATGGAATACTTTGATCAACATGCCTATTGATGGAGTGGTGACGAACTATCCCGCAACTGGTAATGAATATCGGGAATTGAAAGATCAATCTAAATCTGAGGCTTTGAATCAAAATGTTTATTATTTCAGCAGTCAAAAAGAAGTTATCTATGAGAATCCCTATCGCCTGATCAAAACTGATAAGTATGTCACTCCCCTAGGAGGATATCACATCACTAATATTATTAAGTTTAATGGCGAAAAGTACGTGCAACTAGGTGAAAATAAATTTGCCAACGCAACCGGCTTCAATTCAGAGTTTGCTCTGAAAGATCTGCGGCAATACTTTGGCTCTAAGGCAGTTTTCCGCAATCAACAGCCTGATAACTACCTTTATAGCGACCCGAATGATTCAAGTTCAATCGTCAACCGTTTGAATGTCAATCAACCACAACAAATTATTACGGTCCAAAAAATCGGTACGCAAACTTGGCTGAAATTAAAAGATGGCTGGATCAATGCTAGAAATGTTTTGATCCAATTGAATCCTGAATCATATCTCGGCAACACTTCTTTAGCCGGTTATCAAGAATTACCGACTGGCCAAAGAATCAAAAACATCGACTTGCGCCAAACTTTTGCTAACTTTAAAGTTCCGACGGATCAATCGATCAAAAATGCTGATTTAATCAAGGATGTCAACAATTTTTATATCGACTTTTCCTCGCTTCATGACACCGATTCCATAAACAAAATTTAGGTAAATTAGCCTTTAATGGCAACCTTTGGTAAAATATAAAAAAATCGTGTGGAGGTCAAAGATACATGTCTATAGATTGGGAGAAAGAAGTTTCACATCGTTCAGATGAATTGATAAATGATCTTTCAGAATTAGTAAGTATTGACAGTTCCAGAGATATTGAACACAAAACTAGTGATTTTCCACTAGGACCCGGACCAGCCAAAGCCTTACAGACGTTCTTGCATTTTGCGGACCGTGATGGCTTTGCAACCAAAAATGTCGATAATTTAGCCGGGAGAATCGAATTAGGAGATAGCGACGAAGCTATTGCAATTTTATCTCACGTCGATGTCGTTCCTGAAGGTCCAGGCTGGGACACTAACCCATTTGAACCGGTAATCAAAGACGGTAATTTTTATGCTCGTGGAGCTGCTGACGATAAAGGACCAGGTTTAGCCGCTTACTATGCTATGAAAATTATCAAAGAACTAAATTTGCCAATGAAAAAAAGTATCCAATTGATTCTTGGTACTGATGAAGAAAGCGAATGGGTCGGCATTAACCACTATATGGAAAAAGAAACTATGCCTGAAACTGGTTTCTCACCTGATGCTGAATTCCCTGCCATTAATGGCGAAAAGGGAATCGTTTCCTTTAGAGTTACTTTCGACAAACCAGTTATTAATTTGGTTAAACAATTTACAGCTGGTATTAGACCTAACATGGTTCCTCAAAATGCTGAAGCAAAACTCGATTTAAATGTCGTCTCTGCGGAAGATGTCAAAGCTAAATTGAACCAATTTCTCGACAGTCATCCCGAAATCAAAGGAAGCGTCGAAATTAACGACGACGTTGCCACGCTTAAAATCATTGGTAAAGGTGCTCATGCGATGGAACCATTCAATGGTATCAATGCAGCTACCTATTTAGCCAAATTGCTGACTGAATTTGACTTAAATGACAGCGAACAGACTTACTTTGGATTCATTGCTGACAGATTACACTTAGACTTTGCGGGTAAAAATCTTGGTATTGCCAACAAAGATGAAGTTATGGGTGAATTAACAGTTTCTCCTAATATTTATGAATACGACGCTCAAAAAGCCAGCTTGCTCTTAAACATTCGCTATCCTAAGGGTGATACTGGCGAAACATTGACTGAAAAAATCAATCAAGCTTTGCCAAATAATATTTCCGCAGCCATTGAAGGTCACAATCAGCTACCTCACTTTGTTGCTAGTGATGATCCATTAGTACAAGCCTTAGTAGGTGCCTATCGAGACCACACTGATGACCAAACCGAACCATTTACTGTCGGTGGCGGAACTTATGGACGAATTTTGAAACATGGTATTGCCTACGGTGCAATGTTCCCTGGCGATGAAAATGTCATGCACCAACCTAATGAATATATAAATATCGATAAGCTATTAAAATCAACTGCTATCTACGCAGACGCCATTTACCGCTTAGTTAAGTAAATACTTGAAAGTTCTGTAGAGGTTCTTTTCTACAGAACTTTTTTTGTTTTTACACTTCTAAATCGATTTTATTATATAATTACGGTATGTAACTTTTTAAGGGAGCTTATTTAAAAGTGAAAAATTTATGGAATAGCATTGTCAACAGCTTTAAAAGTATCCATAGCTGGTCGGACTTTGCTAAGAGAGCTAATCTAACTATTGAAGTTATCAGAAGAATCATTCTTTATTCACTTGCGGGACTTTTGATTCTTGTGAGTTTATCAATCGGTTTAGGTTTAGGTTACGTGTCTGCTTTGACTTCCCAAGTAGCTGTACCTACTAAACATGAAATGAAGACTGAACTTCAAGATGTTAATAATTCAGCTACTTTATATTTTGCTGATGGTCAAAAAATTGAAAATCTTCAAAAAGACTTAGAGGGTAAGAAAATTTCTCTTTCTCAAATGTCACCATATTTGACAAAAGCAATTATCTCCACTGAAGATAGTGACTTTTATCGTCATAAAGGTGTCGTTCCTAAGTCAATTTTTAGAGCGGTTATTTCTGACGTTACCGGTATTGGGGCGCAAACTGGTGGCTCAACCTTGACTCAGCAAACTGTTAAAATGCAGATGCTTTCGTCTGAAACTACATGGAAACGTAAGGCTGTCGAAATTTTTCTAGCCATGCGTGTCGATAAATACTTTAGTAAAAAAGAGATCCTCGAAGACTATTTGAATGCAGCCACTTTTGGGCGTAATAATAAGGGACAAAATATCCAAGGGGTCCAAGCGGCAGCACAAGGATTATTTGGCAAAAATGCTAGTGATTTAAATATTGCTGAATCAGCTTTTATCGCCGGCTTACCACAAAGTCCTTCGATATATACCCCATATGACTATTCTCAAGATGGTTCTAAGGGTAAGTTCAAAGATGATATCAGTCTAGGACTCAAACGTAAAAATGTCGTTTTGTATCGGATGTATCGTGACAATCAAATTACAGAAGCACAATACAATCAGGCCCGCAAATTTGATCTCAAGAGCGATTTTCTCAAGCCTGCATCAGCAAGCACAAAGGAAATCAAATACGGTTATGTTTATAACTTATTGACTCAACAAGCTCGAACAATTTTGATCAAGCGTTTAGTTAAAAACGATGGTCTCAAGTATAGTGATATTAAAAAAGATAAGAATCTTTATGAAAAGTACTATACTCAAGCCGATACTGAATTGCACAACAAGAACTATCAGATTCACAGTACGATCGACAAAGATATGTACATTGCTATGAATCAACAAGTTCAACAATTTAAGGGTAATCTTGGAACAAGCCATACTGACGATGCAACCGATCCTACGACTGGTAAACCAATCAAGGTCGCTGAACCAGTACAAAATGGTTCGGTGCTGCTCGATAATAAGACTGGACAGGTAATTGCTTTCGTCGGTGGTGTTAACTTCAAGAAATCGCAATTGAACCATGCTTTTGATACTCAAAGATCACCTGGTTCATCAATCAAGCCACTGATCACCTTTGCTCCAGCAATTGAAAATGGATTAATTGGAACCCAAACGATGCTCGCCGATTTCAAGACGAAATATAAAGGCTACTCTCCAACTGACTATGGCGAAACGATTCAAAACCGCTTTGTTTCAGCTCGAGAGACTTTGGAAGAATCTTACAATATTCCATCGGTTAACCTTTATAACTACATCAGACAACACGGTGTCAGCTCGAAAAAATACATGTCGAAGATGGGCATTAACTTAACCGACAAAGAATACAGTCAACTAGGTATTACTTTGGGTGGTACTGCCAATGGTGTGACAGTCTTACAACAAGCTAGTGCTTTCTCAACTTTCGCTAATAAGGGTGTGCATGTCGACCCTTACGTGATCACAGATGTTACTGCACCTTCTGGTGAAAAGATCTATCAACACAAAGGTAAAAAGACCAAGGTCTTCACCAAAGAAACTTCATATATCATTAAAAATATGCTTCACGGCGTTGTTACTAAAGGTACTGCTTCAGCATTATCATATGAGGCTAACTTCAGTACGAAGAACCTCTTTGGTAAGACTGGTACTTCAAATGATTACCGTGATAACTGGTTCATTGGTAGTACTCAAGGTGTCACTTTAGCTTCATGGATCGGTTACGATAATTTCTACGGAAATAATTACAATCTAAGTAGTAATTCAACCGATATTAACCAAGAGTTGTGGGCGAATATGGCTAATGCAATGTATCAAGAAAATAAGAGCTACTTTGACACTGGTTCAACTTTCCAAAAACCTAGTGGTGTTAGTTCTTATAAAGTTGATAAGGAAACTGGTACTTACACTGGCTCGATTGGCTATAACGGTATTACAACCAAGGTCAACCAACATACAGCAAATTCGCTTTACTACAAAGGTTCACCAAAATCGATGTCTTACAGCGACTTTGCTATCGGTGGTAAAGAAAAGAACTACAAGCTATTCTGGGACAACTACTTTGGACGCGATAATGGCTACGCCGTTGTTAAACAAGTTGGTTCGAGTGACAAGTCCGCTGAAGAATTGGCGAACGAAAATGGTAGTGGACGGACTTCTGGCTTTAGTAACAGTACTAACAGCAACGATTCTGCCCAAGTTACAACTAACCGCAATAGCTCGACAGAGACTTCTCAGAATAATTCCACGACTACGAATGGAACCACCGAAACCGGAACCGGATCAGGTACAGGTTCTAGTTCAGGAAACGAAACAACAGGCTCCACTTCAACTGGTAATTCTGGAACAACTTCAACTGATAATTCCAATGCTTCCACCGGCGATACAGTCATAGGCAATGCCGAAACTGGTAATACGCCAAGCGTTGGTGAATAGATAATTATTGATTTATCGTATTTAACCAAATGCTCCCCGATTCTTAATTGAACCGGAGAGCATTTTTTATTTCACAAAAGTCATTTTCAAATAACAAATTGATTAGATTACTTTTTCAATTAGCATCTTGTGCTAAAATAAAAATATTACTTTGAATCATGAGGAGATAAATCAGGCATGTATTTCAGTCCAAGTTTTCTACAAAATACCCTCTACATCGTGGCAGTAATTTTAGTTGCTTTCATTGGTGTAGTGATCGGTTATAAATTAAAGCACAACATTAAGTTATGGGACAAGAGCATGACCTTAGCTACGATTGTTTTGCTAAATACCCTCTACTCGATTCTTGGCGGTTTCGTTGACCTACCATACGAATTAAGCTCAGTTATCACAGGTGGACTTTCACTAGTAGCTTTCGGCTATATTGTGGTAATCATTTGGGACTTGCACAAGCAAAAAAGTGCTGACAAAAAGAGGACCTAATTTAAATTAGATCCTCTTTTATATTAATTGATCAAAAATTTGTCAAAAACTCTAGTTATTTTGTTGAACCACGTTTGACAATGCTATATGGCAATTTAATAGTATTTTCATCGATTTGTTCTTGATTCATCATCTTTGTAAGCAGACGCATAGAAACGGCACCGATATCATAAAGTGGTTCCTCGATTGAACTCATCTTTGGACGTGTGACTTCACAAAGAACTGTATCGTTACTTGTGATAAGTTCGAAGTCATCAGGGATCTTAACTCCAGCTTTAATAGCTGAGTTCAAAATACCTGCTGCCAACAAGTCATCAGTGACATAAGCTGCTGTAACACCACTACTTTGAATGGCATCCCAAATTGATTCACCTGCTCTGACAGAATATTCTGCTTCAAAGACCAAGTTAGAAGAGAAATTCAAACGAGCTTTCTTCAAAGCCTTCTTGTAGCCATCTAATCTGTATTTACCATCGATAGGATTTTCAAGGCTACCACCGACAAAGGCGATCTTCTTGTGACCATTTTGAGCCAACTGACCAACAACACTAGCTACGGCATCAGTAAAATCAATGTTTACACTAGCACTTTCATTGTTTTTGTCGACTGAACCGGCTAAAACGATTGGTGTCTTTGAGTTAGCAAGGATACGTTTCAATTTCTTAGACAATTGTTTGCCCATGTAAATCAAACCGTCAACTTGTTTTGATAACAAATTATTCAAGATTTGTTCTTCATCACCAACAGATTCTTGTAAACTAGTTAAGATAATATTGTACTTGTACATGGAAGCAACATCGTCAATACCCTTAGCTAAAGATGCATAATATAGATTAGTGATATCAGGTAAAATTACACCAATAGTTGTACTCTTCTTACTTGCTAAACCACGAGCAACCGCATTAGGACGATAATTTAAACGATCAATAACTTCCAAAACACGTTTTCTTGTTTCTTCCTTTACATTGGCGTTGCCGTTCACAACACGTGAGATAGTTGCCATTGAAACATTAGCAGCTTCAGCTACGTCATAGATTGTAATCACTTTTTTGTCCATTAATATTCACTCTCTCAAACAATATTTTCATTAATTATCTCTAATTTAGCAAACATCTTTACATTTTGCAAGCGGTTTCTACTTTATTGGGGTATGTTTTCATATTTTTTCAAAAAGAAAATCATTTTCAGTGATATACTACAGATAAATCTTTACGTAAAGGAGAATTTTCATGAAGAAACAACTCATCGCACTACAAGAATATTTGGCGCAAAATAATCTCGATGCAGCCTATATCTCTAATCCAACTGATATCAATTATTTTACCGGGTTCTATAGCGACCCTGTGGAAAGAATTCTTGCCCTTCTAGTTTTCCCAAACAAAGATCCATTTATGTTTGCCCCTCAACTAGAGGTTGAAGCAGCCAAAGAAGCTGGCTGGGACAAAGACGTTTTCGGTTATCTCGATCACGAAGATCCATTTGCATTAATGGCAGGTCATATTAAAGACGTGGCCGGTTCTCCAATCAACTGGGGAATTGAAAAAGACGACATGTCAGTTCAAAAGCTCGAAGCTTTGACTAACCAATTCCCAGACGCAAAATTCCCAGTGAACCTCTCACGCTACATGGAAAATGCCAAGCTAATTAAAACTCCTGAAGAAATTGCTGAATTAAAAGCTGCCGGTGAAGAAGCAGACTATGCCTTTTCAGTAGCCTTTAATGCAATCAAAGAAGGACGTACTGAACAAGAAATCGTCGCTGAAATTGAATATGCGATGATGAAAAAAGGCGTTATGCACATGAGCTTCGACACCATCGTCCAAGCAGGTGCCAATGCGGCTAACCCACATGGTGGACCAGAAAAGAATCCTATCAAGAAAGACGAATTGATCTTATTCGACCTGGGAACCGTTCATAATGGTTATATCAGTGACGCTTCCAGAACCGTAGCTTTTGGACAACCAAATGAAAAAGCCCTCGATATCTACAAGGTCGACTTAGAAGCCCAATATGCAGCAATGGACGCTGCTAAACCAGGCATCACCGCCGCAGAGCTAGACAAAGTAGCCAGAGACATCATCAGCAAAGCCGGTTATGGCGAATACTTCATTCACCGTTTAGGACACGGAATGGGAACTTCAGAACACGAATTCCCATCAATCATGGAAGGCAATGACATGGTCTTAAAACCAGGCATGTGCTTCTCAATCGAACCAGGAATCTATATTCCAAACGAAGCCGGAGTAAGAATCGAAGACTGCGTTTACATCACAGAAGACGGTTGCGAACCATTTACACATACATCAAAAGAACTGAAGTATATTAACTAGAGAGCGAAACAAGCCTGGGAATTTCTGAGGATTTACCTAGACCTATGAATTGCACGCGTTTTTTGCGTGTGATTTATAAGTCGTAGTAAACCGCAAGAAATTGGCTTGTGTAGCTCATTTCAATAGAGAGCGGAGGCCGACGTTCTGATTTCGAGCATTTGCCTAGCATCACGAATTATCCACGCCCTTTGTGGATGATTTGGGATGCGTAGCAAAGCACAGAAATCTGTCGGCTGCAGCTCGTTTTCAATAGAGAGCGTAACAAGCCTGGGAATTTCCGAGCACTTGCCTAGACCTCTATGAATTTTAACTTTCTACCTGCCACAACCCAACACCGGTAATTCTCTTTCACCATTCAAAATTGAGAATCCTTAAGTTGTGGCAGATAAAGCATCAACCATTCACAAAAATACAAAGCATATGAAAAGGCCACAACTGATTAATCAGTCGTGACCTTTTTAGTTTGATTATCATAATTAAGACTAAGCTTTAGGATCAATTGTTGAATCTTCATTAAGATCATCTTCGTCAAAAACTATATCTGACGTATCTTCATCAGATTTGATCTTTGACATTTGATCTTTCAACTCATCTGTTTTTTCATTAAAGGAATTTACCAGATCATTGTTGGTATTTAGTCCAACCCCACCGTTATTGAAGTCTCCACGGATGGTTTTAATATTTTCAATGATTTTTTGTCCCGATTCACTTGTCAAATACTTAGAAACAGCATAACCAGATACGCAGCCCAAGACTAGGCCCAATACGAAATTATTTTTTTTCATAATTATCTCTTCTTTCTTGGCCATATCTTAGCAGCAGTTTTGGCAACTGTGGCTAGATTACCTAGTGTCATCAGATTCTGAAAGTTAAAGCCACCGTTTGGCTTCTCTTCAGTAGCTTTAGCTGTTTTCTTACCGATATTTTCAACTGTATCAAACAATGGATTCAACTTCTCTGCCTTACTGTTAACGTCAGCAACTAATGTATTAGTCTTATCGACCAACTTAGTACTTTGATCCATGATTTGTTCTGTATTCTTAGTCAGAACATCAACCATTTTCGTTGTTTCCTTCATTGTTTCTTGCAATTCTTTTAGTAACTTAGCTGTTTGAACTAATGTCATAGCCAAGTAAACAACCAAAACTACAAAAGCGACCGCTGCAATTAAACCTGCAATTTGTCCACCAGTCATAATCTTACCCTCCTGTATTTTAATAGCACTTTCATACTAGCATTTTATCAATCTATCAGCAATAAATTACCAATTAATCCAGCTCTGCCATTCTTGCTCCAACTTTCGAATGGCATTGCCACGATGACTAATTTCATTCTTTTGATCAACTGTTAATTGCGCCAAAGTTTTCTTTAACTCAGGGACGTAGAACAATGGATCGTAGCCAAAGCCATCATCACCCTGTGGAAATTCACCGATCAAACCTTTGATCTCACCTTCGACAACTAAATCGTGGTCATTTTTAGGATTAGCAAATACCAAAGTCGATACGAACCGCGCCGTCCGCTTTTCCTTAGGTACTCCACCTAATTCGCTCAATAATTTGGCATTATTAGCAGCATCATTATGATCACCAGCATATCGAGCCGAATATATCCCTGGGCGTCCATATAAGGCGTCTACTTGCAATCCAGAGTCATCTGCAATCGTTGGCAAATTAAACCGCTCCATCACTGCATGAGCCTTAATTGTGGCATTCTCCGCAAATGTTTGACCAGTTTCTTGGATTTCAGGCATAGCGGGCAAGTCTAAGAGAGTTTTCAAAGTAAATTCTTGATCATTAAAAATACGCTTGAATTCTTTAGCCTTGCCAGGATTCTTTGTTGCAATGATTATTTCTTTCATTGTTCTCCCCCAATTGATACTAATTTGATCTCATCTATTTCAGTATTTAACCAACGTTTGGCTAACTTGGCAAACTGATCAATATTAGCTGTCGCATATAATTTTAAACTTCTTGTCGATTGATCAGCCAATAAATCGTTTTTAATTAAATAACCCTTCGTGATTTCAACTGTATTGACGGCCGGATCTACTAAGGTCATCTTAGGTAGAAATTTATTGATCTGCGATTTCAACATTGGAAAATGGGTACATCCCAAGATCAAAGTATCAAACTGACTGTCCTTGAATGGTGCCAAAGTATTCGCAATTTCTTGTTGGGACTCAGAACTGTCCGCTGAATCATTTTCTACAATGGAAACAAATTTTTGTGCTGGAACTCCTAAAACATTGACGTCTTGATTTATTTCTGCGATGGTCTGATTATAGCTCTTCGAATTGATTGTTGACTCAGTTCCAATAATTCCAATATTATCCGTTTGAGTCGTTTTAACTGCAGCGATTGAACCTGGCCGAATGACACCAATCATTGGCACTGTAAATTCTTTTCGTAAAGTCACTAAAGCATTAGCTGTTGCCGTGTTGCAACCGTAAATGATCAGCTTGACATTTTTGCTGAGCAAATACTGTACCATTTCTCTTGTATAAGATATGATTTGTTCATGACTCTTGATTCCATAAGGCATTCGAGCCTCGTCACCGATAAAAATTACATCCTCATTCGGTAGTTGACTGATTACCTCTTTGACAACGGTTAGTCCACCTAAACCGGAATCTAATACTCCAATTGGTCTTTGATCACTCATAGTGTTACCCCCTGCCTTCATTTAAGCGAAATATTTGTATTCAACGAAATTATTTATGTCTATCTTTTACATTGACTTAAAAAGCAATTATTCTAATGATATAATGAATTGTCTGAAAAAAGGAGTTATAGCAATGGCCGCAAAATCAAAAGATCTTAATAAACCAACTTTAACCGATGCTCTCAAAAAAAGCGCGGATTCTGAAGGTAGCGATACCTTAACTGAAAACTACTTTGCTGTTTCTGTGTTACGTGACTTCATTCTGCCTGACTTGCTTGACAAAGATACTGTCGAATTATTGTATTGGGCTGGCAAGAATCTCAGTCGGCAATTAATTCTTGATATGGAAAGTTTACCTGAACTATTTGCTAAAGCTGGTTTTGGCAAACTAGAAGTCATCAAGCAAACACCTAGCAGTTATACTTACAAGCTAACTGGTCCGGAAGTCGAACAACGTTTTAACACCAATAATGACGATCCAGAATTTTCATTAGAAACTGGAATTGTTTCTGAAACTGTTGAAAAAACAATCTCAGCGTACTGTTTAGGAACATATACCGTCAACAGTAAAGCTAAAAGCGTGACAATTAAAATACAAATTGATCGAAACTAAAGTATACACCAAAAAACGATCAAAGTGAGTGCGTTTATTGCTTAAAAATCATCGCTAACTACTAAAAAGTGAGTCAACAAGCCTGATCCATCAAGGTTTATTGACTCACTTTTTTATAGTTCAATTTGAACTTGTACCAAACTAAGTTGTGGTAATTCGACTGGTATCATCACTTCGTCATCATTAATATGCAGCTTAACTTGTTTTTTAATGCAATTATTGCCACTGCGGTAAATGACCGTAGCCTCTGTGGCCTCGATCGGTTCTGCAGGATGCCAAGTAATCGCATCATAGTTATCTAAAGTAAAATTAGCTACCCAAAGCAAGAGTTCAGCTTCACTTTGAGTCACGACTAGTTTAGTATTGGGCATCTTTACTAAGTAATCTATTCCGGCCATCGAATCAAGCATCTGTTGCAAAACCACTTGTTTAAAGCCGATATACTCTGCTTCCCAACCATATTTATTATCATAATCGAGTGGCAAGATCAAAATGTGGTCGTCTATCAAGCTCATAACGTTGCCTAGTACTTGATGATGTTCATTATAAGCTTGACTCCAAATTTCAACATTAGCTTTAGGATCATAGTCTAATTGCAAGAAATTGCCGATATGTTGCAACATCGAGATGCGGGGATTTTCAACATCTGCAATTGTACGATTATCAATTGCTTCATAAGTTTGGTAACCACTGCGCGCTTTATGCCACTGGGCTTTTTGAATATGTAATAGATCGGCCAATTTCCTATCGAGCAAAACTTGGACTGATTCTCCATCGAGTAAAACTTTATTATCCTGCAACAATTGTGTAATTTCTTCATTGTTCAAATTACGTAAAAACTGACCGCTAATTGCTATTATTTCATCTTTAAAACTGTCACCCGACTTAAAAGGCGTGATGGTCGTAGAAAAGCCAAAACTGCTTAATAATGCGGCCCAACTAGTTTCTCTAGGCAACAATTCAGCTATCTCTAATCCAGCTTTGGTCTGTAACGTATAAGCAGAATCTTGATCGACCAATATTTTAATTCCTCTAGTCTGGCTCATTACTAGTGACTTAGAAGTCAACTGATTTAGAAAAGTTTTACTGTCGGCTAACATTTGCGCATAGTGATAATCATCAATGACCCCATTGCCACTCATATCAAAAATATTCATTAGTATCCCTTTAGCTCCAACTAGAATACTTGTTTCAATTTGAAATTGGGTAAACCGATTTGATTTCGTAAAAGGCGAATACATATAGTTTTCCAGTTCAGGATACAGAATTGCCTTGTCACCTAAGTATGCCGCCGTTGTTCTAGTATAATCTTCAAAAACTCGAGAATACTTCAAAGGAGCAATCTCGTTATAGGCTGGTAAATGCGGTCGAGCCACCAAAGGATGATCATTGCCACTCAGCGTTTCAAACAACTTTTGCCAATCTCTGCCCTCCACAGCATGCCAATCTGGTAAAGAAGTCATTAATGCCAGATTAGTTTCAGGGGAAACTTGATGGACTGCAGCTTCAATTTGAGCCACCGTCTCAATCATTTCTTGACGGGCGACATCTAAATAAACTTTTCTTTCCAAACTAGGTTTACCTGGCTTCAGAATTGCTTTAACAAAGGCATTTCGTGAGATTTTTTTACCCAATTTTTCTTGATAAAGCTGCATATGACGCTTACAAAAACAGGCTAATTTCAAAGGACTGTGATTAAAATGACGAAAATCATCTTCTAACCACAGTTCCTTCGGCTTCAACGTCGCATACTGGGCATAACACTTGCTCAAATAATCACGCCATTTCAAATCGCCTGGGCAGCCCATCGATTGAGCCTCTTTACCATCAATGTCTACCAGTGGATCAAATCCAATCTTAGGATTGATGACCTGTCCCCGATCACTGTGCATAATGGTTGAAAAAGGATTCAAGCTGATCGTAATTCCCTCAACTTGCAATTGAGCGGCCACTTTTTGAATCGCATCTAGCCACACTTGGGTCTCTTCTTTAGTTAAATGTCCTGCATTTATTTCTTCGGCATTCATAAAGAAGGTAACATTGTCGATCATGGCGTTTTGACAAAAGTCCAATAGCTTATCGTTCTTCTTTGGCGTATTATTTTGCGGATCTAGCGTATATCGCAGTGAGTACTGAAACATATAATCCCCCCGTATGTTGAAAATTTACATATCAGTATTATATAACTAAAACGCTTTCAATCTAAAATTTATTTTTTTGGCACAAAAAAGAGCAAGCTTGCGCTTGCCCTTCGTTAATCTGAATAACTATCAAGGATCTTAGTTAATTGTGCTTTGTTATGGAAGCCAGTCAATTTCTCAACAACTTCACCGTCTTTTTTGATGACAAGTGTTGGGATAGCCATGATTCCAAACTCTTTGGGAGTATTAGGATTAGCATCAACATCCATCTTCATAAACTTAACTGAGTCATCATTCTCAGAAAGTTCCTCAATTACAGGTGATTGCATCCGACATGGACCACACCAAGTTGCCCAAAAATCAACTAAGACAACCCCATCTTTAGTTTCCTCAGCAAAATCTTTATCTGTTACTTCATCAACCATTTATCTCACTCCTTTAATTAATTAGATATTATCATTATTAATTGTTCTTTAAAAAGAATTTGCACTTTTATAAATCAACAATTGTGGCACCAGAACCACCAGAGCTTGCAGGAGCGTATCCAAATGATTTAACTCGTGGATTTCTCTGGAGATAATTTGTGACACCTTTTCTGATAACACCCGTCCCAAATCCATGGACAATCGTAACTTGATTATAACCAGCTAACAGTGCTGAATCAATATATTGATCCAATTCCGCCATAGCTTCTTCGTAACGCTTGCCCCTAAGATCCAACTTGCTCGACAGACCAGAACTCTTAGTTCTTCTAACCATAGTTGGCTTTTTCTCAGGTTCTGGTTTAGATTTTTGAACCTTTTCCAATTCATCGGCACTGAATTTCATCTTCAAAATTCCCAGTTGAACCTCATACTGATTATTTTTATCTTTGCGAACGATCGTACCAATTTGATCATAAGTCAGTGCTTTGACATCATCGCCGACCTTTAACTCTTGACGACGTTTATTGCGACGGAGAACTCGGTTCTTCTTGATTGTTTCATCTTGGTGCAAGTTCTTCAAGTTAGTTTTAGCTGAAATGATCTGATCTTCTTTGATGGCCACACCATCACGTTCCATCTTATGGAGGTTTTCGATGATCTTATCAGATTCCTTTTTCGCCTGGGCTACAATTTGATTAGCGCGCACTTTAGCAGCTTGAATCTCTGAGTCTTTAGACTTATCCAAGGCTTCGCTCTTTTGTTCAAAGTCTTGTTGGACATCTTTATTTTTTGCTAATTGAACAGTCAGTTGTTCGTTTTTCTTCTCAAACTCTTTTCGACGATTCTCTAGATCAGCAATCATATTGTTCAAATCTTGACTTTCGCCGTCCATTAAAGCCTGTCCTCGATCAACGACACTTCTATCCATCCCTAAACGAGAAGCAATATTAAAGGCATTACTTGCCCCGGGGATTCCAATCAACAGCCGATAAGTTGGCTTCAATGATTTCTCATCGAACTCCATACTAGCGTTGATAGTTTCTGGGGTATTATAAGCAAAAATCTTCAATTCTGGATAATGAGTCGTTGCCATAATGTCACATTTTGACTGAGCTAACTTTTCCAAAATTGCGATGGCAATGGCAGCACCTTCTTGCGGATCAGTTCCGGCTCCAAGTTCATCGATCAAAACCAAACTGTGTGCTGATACTTTATGAATAATATTGATGATGTTATCCATATGAGATGAAAAAGTACTCAAATTCTGTTCAATCGATTGTTCATCTCCGATATCAACGAAGACTTCATCAAAGACCGCAATCTCACTTTCTTCACGTGCGGGAATAAACAGCCCTGCTTGAGCCATCAATTGAATCAAACCGAGGGTTTTCATTGTGATAGTTTTACCACCGGTATTAGGACCTGTGATCAACATCGTCTTGTATCCATCACCCAGCTTAATATCATTAGCTACAACCCGCTGTGGGTCGATCAGAGGATGTTTAGCATGTTCCAAGTCAACTACGTGATCTTTAGAAATAATTGGCTCAGTAGCCTTTATTTCCTTGGCATATTTAGCTTTAGCATTGATCAAGTCAAATTGAGCTAAGACTTCATTATTTTTTACGATTGCGTCGATTTCTGGACGTACTAAATCAGACAAATTGTTTAAAATACGAATTTCTTCTGATTTTTCAGACAATTTAGCTTCGTGCAACTGATTGTTCAAGCCCACTACTGCTTGTGGTTCAATGTAAAAAGTTTGGCCACTGGCACTTTGGTCATGAACCACGCCGCCAAATTTAGCCTTATACTCAGCTTTAACGGGAATAACAAACCGATCATCACGTAAAGTCACTAAGGCTTCAGTCAGATACTTAGTATTTTTACCCCGAGTAAATTGGGCCATCGTCTGTCTAATCTGGTCGTTTAATTTTCCCATATGGTCACGAATATACTTCAGATCATCAGAGGCAGTATCTAAAACACGGCCTGTTTCATCCAAAGAACGAGCAATTCTGCGAGTTAATTCAGGATTGTCGATCAGACGATCATTCAATTCATATAATTGACGCAACTCGATTTGATTATCTTTTAAATCTTCAAAAAATTCTTTTAATTCACTAGTATTCTGGAGGACTTGACCAATCGCTGCCAGTTCCGTTCCATTTAAATTTCCATCTTTTTTCAAACGATTAGCTTGGTCATGTAGATCAGCTAACTTTCTCACTGGGATCTCGCCCTTAATTCGAACGATATCAGCGCCATCTTTAGTTTGATCGATCAATCTTTGAACGATTGATTCGACTGACATCGGCATTAATTTTTTTAAGAGAGTCTTCCCACGCGTTGTGATTAGATATTTGGCAATCTCAGCTTTGATCTTGTCAAACTCCAATACTTTCAAAGCTTTATTATTCATATATCTCTCCTATTACAAAATAAGACTGAAACAAATTGTCTCAGCCTTAAAGTTTAAACAGCTCCAATCCAAAGATGACTCAGCATAGCGGTCAATAACGGCGTGCTACGAATCATCGCTGAAGCTACAAATGAATGTTGCAAAGCATGTTGAATACCTGCTACTGGGATCATCGCTACCATCAACAACACCATAAAGATAGTTGTGTAAGTAACAATCAAGCCAATAATACCTCCACTTAGAAGGTTCACGTCATTGTACATTGGAAAATAAGTCAGTCTTTTAAAGTAAAGGCCAACGAATCTAACAATGATCCATCCAATGAAACAAACAAATATAAAAGCAAAGGCACGGTAAAATGCATTGTCTAGTTCCATACCAACTTTTGTTGAGAAAAAGGCAAACTCGCTACCCAAACTTGCTGAAGGATAAGGTACGATCATTTCAAATTTTGGTCCTAAGCTTCGAAAAGAAACTAGGGCTAAGCAAAAGAATAAGGCATATCCAATTGCATAAAATGCCTCCATGACAAGTCCACGACGGGCACCAATATAAAATCCATAAATCAAAAGTAAAATAAGTAACAGACTAAGCATTATTTCCCCTTACTTCAATCATGCTAAAAAAGCGAATTTATAAATCATCATTATCTCTGACTTAAAACAACCAAACGATTGGCTTGCGCCAATCGTCGATTATTATCGGTCTTATTCATCCTCGTCACTTGTGAAGGTGTTCAAAACTTCTTGAACCATGTCCCATTCGTCAGGGTCTTCAATTGGATTCAAATCTCCAGCATCGACATCGCCATTTTCATCAGGCGTGAATGAGAATGCTTGAATTTCAATCTCATCAGCATCTTCATCGGCTTTAGGATATAAAAATACGTATGATTTACCATAATCATCTGATTCAAATGTAAAGAGAATCTTGTAGACTTCTTCATTACCTTGGTCATCACTTAAAATAACTTCATCTAAATCTTTTGGTGGTTGTTTTTCGCTCATAATTATCACCTTAATTTCGAGTCAGCTTGCCTTTTGCATCAAGATAATTCTGAAGAATCATCTCTGCGGCAATCTTATCGATTACTTTCTTTCGTTTTCTACGTGAGACATCAGCCTCATCGATTAGCATTCTTTCAGCTTGAACAGTCGTCAAACGTTCATCAATGAAATCGATGGGCAAGTGAAACTTGTCTTCGACCATTTTGCCATATTCACGAGATTTTTCTACTCGAGGTCCCTCAGTATTATTCATATTCTTTGGCAAACCGAGAACAATTCCAGTTGGCTTTTTGTCTTGGATGATTTCACCCAAACGATCTAAGCCAAACTCTTCTTTATCCTCATTGATACGAATAATCTCAACTCCTTGAGCTGTCCAACCTAAAAGGTCGCTGCAAGCAACCCCGACAGTCCTAGAGCCAACGTCTAAGCCTAATAATCTCATTTATTTACCTTGATTGAGATAACTTTTAACTAATTCCTCGATTATCTCATCTCTTTCATGTTTCAAAATCAAATTACGGGCATCATTATGTCTAGGAATGTATGCTGGATCACCAGAAAGTAAGTAACCCACAATTTGGTTAATCGGATTATATCCCTTTTCTTCCAGTGATTGATAAACACTTTGCAATGTTTCTTTGACATCTTTGCCTTTGTTTTCATTAAAGTCAAAACTCATGGTTTTATCAAGTGAACTCATGGCAAACCTCCATATAACTAAAATTTAAGTGACCGAAAAGCTTCAGTTCAATTATAGCCCACTTTAGAAAGATTTAATAATATCTTTAGCCATTTGTAACGCATTTGTTAAACCAGCAGGATTTTTACCACCAGCTTGCGCCATATCGGGACGGCCGCCACCGCCACCTTGAATTTCTTTAGATATTTTCTTAATCAAATCTCCAGCCTTAATCCCTTTTGCTTGGGCATCCTTATTGACTGCAACGACTAAACTAGCTTTATCTTCACCGCTAGCACCAAGGATTAAAATATCTGACTTGTTGTCATTCTTCCAATTATCGGCTAATTGTCTGAGTGCATTCATATCGGCAGGAACTATATTGGCGATAACTTTATAACCATTGATATCTTCAACCTTGTCAAAGACTTCGGCAGACTTTTGACTTGTCAATTGTGTTTGTAAGTTTTGATTATCGCGTTTCAAAGCTTTTATTTCATCGGCCATTTGTATTGCTCGGCTTGGAACATCTTTTAATTGGTTAACTTTAATATTTTTTGCGGTTTCTTGCAAGAGTTGTAATTGTTCATTCAAGTATTTGAATGCTTCTTCCCCTGTTACAGCTTCGATTCTTCTCGTACCGGAACCAATAGCTGACTCGGATGTGATCTTGAACAATCCCAATTCAGAAGTATTTCTGGCATGAGTCCCACCACAGAATTCAGTTGAAAAGTCATCGATTTCAACGACACGGACCATGTCACCATACTTTTCACTGAACAGTGCAATGGCACCCTTCTTCTTCTTAGCCTCTTCAATTGGTAAGACCTCAGTCTTAACAGGAATAGCGGCCCAGATCTTCTCGTTGATGATTTTTTCCAAATCAGCAATTTGTTGATCAGTTAAAGCAGCATTACTGTTGAAGTCAAAACGCAAGTAATCTGGTTCAACTAATGATCCCGCTTGATGAGTTCTAGGACTGACGACATCACGTAAAGCTTGATCCAACAAATGGGTAGCTGTGTGATTGTGACGAACTTTTTCACGGAAATCAACGTCGATCTCTAGTTTATATTTGGTATCGGCAGAAATTGCTGACATAACATTGACTAGATGAATATTTTGACCATTTGGAGCGTGTTGCACATCAATAACTTCGGCTACTTGGTTACCGTTTAAGTCATAGATATTACCAATATCGGCAACTTGTCCACCCATTTCAGCGTAGAAAGGTGTGGTATCAAAGATCAATTGAGCTTGACCTTCGGAAACCGTCTTAACTTCTTTGTCATCGACAACAATATCTTTTAGAGTACTTTCAGTTTCATTGTGATCGTAACCAATAAACTCACTTGGAGTCTTGATTTCCATCAAAGTTTCATCTTGCATACCCATTGATTGCAAGTTACCACGAGCTTCACGGGCACGTTGTTTTTGGGCTTCCATGTTCTCTTTGAAACCAGCCTCATCAACACTTAGACCTTCGTCGTTAGCATATTCACGAGTTAATTCCATTGGAAAACCATAAGTATCATAAAGCTTGAAAGCACTAGCACCATCGATGACTTTTTGGTCTTTCTTTCGCAAGTCAGCAATAACACCGTTAAGTAGAGCTAAACCTGCATCAAGTGTTTCTGAAAAGCGTTTTTCTTCTTGTTTGATAGTCTTAGCAATAAACTCTTGTTGTTGGCTGACTTCTGGATAATAACTTTCCATGATACGACCAACGATTGGCACCAATCTGTAAAGGAATGGTCCATTGATACCTAATTTTTTACCATTCAAAACGGCACGTCTGATCAAACGTCTGATAACATAGCCACGACCTTCGTTAGAAGGCAAAGCTCCATCGCCAATCGCAAATGAAACTGAACGAGCGTGGTCAGCAATTATCTTGAAGGAGATATCATCTTCAGCATTGTCACCATATTTTTTGCCACAAAGCGAGCTAACATCTTCAATCAATGGCATGAATAGGTCAGTTTCAAAGTTAGTCTTTGTACCTTGAATAACTGATACTAAACGTTCCAAGCCTAAGCCCGTATCAATGTTTTTATGTGGTTGTTCAACATATTGACCATTTGGCAAATGGTTTAATTCTGAGAAAACGATATTCCAAACTTCAAGATAACGTTCATTTTCGCCACCAGGATAATTCTCAGGATCGTCTTCAGCTAAATTATTAAATGATTGACCACGGTCATAGAAAATTTCTGAATCGGGACCACATGGACCTTCACCGATATCCCAGAAGTTATCTTCATCTTTTAAAATATGATCTTGAGCGATTCCTACTTCAGCCCATAGCTTTTGAGTTTCAGTATCTTTAGGATAAGTCGTTACGTAAAGACGATCTTTGTTCATCCCGATCCACTCTGGACTTGTTAAGAATTCAAAAGCCCAAGGAATGACTTCTTTCTTAAAGTAATCACCCACGGAGAAATTACCCATCATTTCAAAGAAAGTTTGGTGACGGGCTGTTTTACCAACGTTTTCGATATCGTTAGTTCTGATACATTTTTGAGCACTTGTAATTCGAGGATTATTAGGAACGACAGTTCCATCGAAGTACTTCTTCATCGTAGCAACACCAGAGTTAATCCATAACAAAGTTGGATCGTCATGTGGCACTAATGAAGCACTAGGCTCAATCATATGACCTTTTGATTGGAAAAAGTCTAAAAACATTTTTCTTATTTCTGCACTAGATAAATCTTTCATGTTATCTCCCTAAAAAAACGAAAAATCGCTGCAATTTCAAGGACGCCACTGCGCGGTACCACCTTGTTTGCAACGATTTTCGTTAGCCTCTCAACATTTTTATATACAATTTAATTTGGCAGCATCTTCATAGCGAATACTTAGGCCTTCCCACCGACTAGCCTTCTCTGAAAATATTCGTTACAAGATATATCCAAGGAAAATATTAACCATCAGATTAAAAATTGTCAATGTTTAAAGAAACTAACTAATTATTTTTATTACGTCTTGCTTCTCGTTCTTGTCGTCTATTTTGACGAATTTGAATCTTTCTTTGTTGACGATGTTCTTCATTGATCGCCTGTTTGATCTTCTTTTTATAGCCTGGTTTTCTCTTAGTCTTTTGCTTCTTAACGTAGCCAACTAACTTAGTATCAAGCTTTTCTTGTGTAGCTTTACGATTAGTCCGACGGTCACGTTCAGTTGCATCGACAATTTCACCATGTTTGATATCTTTGGGTTCAAACTTAATGCCTAAATGTTCGATCTCATCAACTTTGTGTTCTTCGCCTGGATCATAGATCGTAATTGCCGTTCCTGACATCTTATTACGACCAGTTCTACCAACACGATGGATGAAAAAGTCCAAATCGTCTGGTATTTCAGCATTGATAACGTGTGAAACCCCATTGATATCAATTCCACGAGCTGCTAGGTCAGTTGCAACGACATATTGAAATTCCATATTTTCAACTTGTTTCATCGCCCGTTTTCTTTCACGTGGCGTTAAACCACCATGAATTCGAGCCACTTTTAGACCTTGGTTACGGAGATATTGGTAAATCTCATCAACAGTCTTCTTCGTATTGGCAAAAATTAAAACCAAGTATGGTTCGCCTAAGGTTACTAGTTGATAAATCAATTGTTTCTTGTCACGACCATGACTAGACATCAACCAGTTATCCACATTCTTAGGAATAACACTGTCGTTTTTGATTTCTACTCGTTGAGGGCCATGCATATATTTATTCAAAAATGGCTCTAATTTTTGAGGAATGGTAGCTGAAAAGACCATCATTTCCCGGTCTTCGGGCAACTTATTAGCGATATGATCGACATCGTCCAAAAAGCCCATATCCAATGTCATATCCGCTTCATCAACGACGAATATTTGCACATTTTCGACATGCAGATCATTTTCACGAATCAGATCCCAGAGTCGACCTGGAGTTCCAATCGCAATTTGTGGTTGGTGTGCTTCTAGCTTTTTCTTTTGACGTTCACGGTCTGAACCGCCAACAAAGATAAAGGCATTATATTCTTCTGGATAATTCTTTAAAATTGCTTGAGTATCTTCGTAAATTTGGTAAGCTAACTCTCTACTTGGCGTAGCAATCAACAATTGAACTTCTTGTTCGTCTGTTAAAGCATTCATTGAAGGCAACAAGAAAGCATGTGTTTTACCAGAACCAGTTTCTGATTGCACGATAATATCTTTTTTCTTGTTAACAAGTGAAATTACTGCTTCTTGAACTGGCGTTGGCTCGTCAAAATTAATTTCTTTCAACGACTTATTGATTGCCTCGTTAAAATTATATTGTGAAAATTTAGTCATCTATTCACCCCTCTGATTGTATTCCGTGACTATTTCTATGAGTTCGGCAAACATTTGTTTAACTTCAGCAACGTCCTTAGCTGTGGCTCCACTAGCAAGTGGATGTCCGCCACCATCGTGATTTTTAGCTAATTCATTGATGATTGGGCCTTGAGAACGTAAGTGCATTCTAAAAGTTCCATCATCTTTTTGAACAGCTTCCATCCAGGTGCAGACTTCCTTTAAACGTCCTGGCGTTGAAACGACTGAATTGGCTTGCTCTTGATTGATGCCTAATTTCTTCATTAAATCTAGATCGATGATTGCATAAGCAGCTCCTGAAGCATCGATTATCAAGTTATCGAATAAGACTCCTTGCAACTTAGCTTGTTGTAAAGTGATCTCATTCATCTTGTTATTGATCGAGGCCGTATCCACCCCTAAAGCAATACAACGACCACCTACTTCCATCGTGTGTTGCGTCGTCGAAGGATACAAGAAACGTCCAGTATCTCCAACGATTCCAGCATATAGATAATAAGCAACTTCTTTGGTCAACTGCAATTCATCGCTGCTATCTATTAAGTCGGCAATGATTTCTGAACTGGAACTAGCGTCCGTGTTAACAAAAAGTTGATCTCCATATGCATCATCATTAGGATGGTGATCGATCTTAATTAAGAAATCTCCATCATCAAAACGTTGATCGTCAATTCGTGGTTGATTAGCTGTATCTGTCACAATGACTAAGGCACCTTGATAGTCCTCATCGTTAACTTCTTCAACAGTGGAAAGCCACTTTAAACCTTCAGTATTATTTCCACCAATTAAGACCTTCTTATCTGGGAAAGCTTGACGAATTGTCACAGCTAAACCAGCTTGGGATCCCAAAGCATCAGGATCGGGATTTTGATGACGTAGAATGATAATTCTATCATATTTTTTGATTGTTGCAATTATTTCAGCAAAGCTATTCATTATAGTAGTCGTCCTCCTTATAAGACAAATTCAAAGAAACCTCTTCAAACGATAACGGATCCAAATTGGTAATCGTGATCCCCAAAAGACGAATTTTTTGATCTGTTACCTTTAATTTATCATAAATATCCCTTGCAACACGATAAATATCAGTTTTTGTTTGAACATAGTCTTGAAAACTCATCCGTTTAGTGATGGTTTCAAATTCTGAATTGCGTAACTTGAGGACGACGGTTTTACCATGCTGGCGTTGTTTCTTTAAATCCTGACTAACTTTCTCTGCCAAAAAATGTAACTCCGCATCGATTTGTTCGTCCGTAACTAAATTACGATTATAAGTACGTTCACGGCCAATCGACTTACGCAAGCGATGTCCTTCAACAGGAGCGTCATCGATTCCATGGACACGTTTATAAATTATGTAGCCCATTTTGCCAAAGTTCTTCAAAAATTCATCTTGATCGATTTTTTGAAGATCTTCACCAGTATAAACATCCATCTCATGTAATTTCTTCTGCATGGCTTTACCAATACCATTGAACTTTTCGATCGGCATAGGTTTGAGGAATTCCTTAGCATACTTACCTAAAATAATCGTTCTTCCAAATGGTTTCCGATAATCAGACGCCATCTTGGCGAGAAACTTATTATAGGAAATTCCCACTGAACAAGTTAAACCAGTCTCCTTGACGATCCGCTGTTGAATGTAATTGGCAATTTTGATCGTATTGACCTCATGCAATTTATTTTCAGTCACATCTAAGTAAGCTTCATCCAGTGCCACTGTTTGGTAATTATCAGTCACATCGCCAAAAATATCGTGAATTTGATTAGAAACACTACGATATAGTTCAAAATTGGGCGGGGTAATAACTAACTTACTCTTAGGAATCAGATCAACCGCTTCTTGAGCTGGCATAGCTGAATGAGCACCGTACTTGCGGGCATTATAATTGGCAGTTGTCACAACTCCGTGATGTTGATGTTTTCTAGGATCTTGAGCCACGATCAAACATTTTTGCTTATATTCTGGATGTTCCCGTTCTTCGACGGAAGCGAAAAAAGCATCCATGTCAACATGGATGATCTTTCGATTTTCATTAATTTTTATCGGTATTTGTAAAAAGATAAGACGACACCGCCTTTAATCCCAGACCCATGAATTGCCGTCACGTTCCAAAAGCATTTCCGCAGAATCTGGTCCCATTGTTCCACTAAGGTAATTAGGAAAATCAGGTGTTTGACTATCCCAACGCTGTCTAATGACATCAATATACTTCCAAGTACTTCTCAATTCATTCCACAGTGTAAAGTGAATTCTATTACCAGATAAGATATCGATAATCAAGCTCTCATAAGCTTCACGAGCAGTGTCAAATTCAGCTTCTTCAGGGAACTTAATGAAGTTTTGGCCTGAATCCTTGTAATTAATACCATTGATCAAAATACTTTGACCATTGACTCTTTCAATCAATATTGTCACAACTGTATTAGGTCTGATACCCAATTCTTCAACCTTTTCATTGAAGACGATATCGATACGTGAAGACTTGGCTGGCATTCTCTTACCTGAACGAACGTAGAATGGTACCCCACTCCAACGGTCAGAATCAAATTGAATTTTACCAGCTGTAAAAGTTTCAATTTGTGAATCTTCAGCGACTTTGTCTTCTTGTCGATAAGCTTTTAAATCACCAAGCTTATCCGTGTCATATTGTCCTCGAACAAAATCTTGGTCAACTTCTTCAGGAGTTAACAACTTCAAACTATTAAAAATTTCGGTTCGATTTTCGTGGATAATTTTAGATTTTGTTGCTTCAGGATCGTCACTAGCCAAAGAAGCAATTATTTGCATAATATGGTTTTGAACCATATCACGTAAAACCCCGGCAGTTTCATAATATCCACCACGGTCTTCTACCCCAAGTGATTCAGCTAAAGTTACTTGAATATTAGAAACATATTGATTATTCAAAGCTGCTTCAAATTTAGGATTATTCGCACGAATATGAGGAATATCTTGAACCATTTCTTTACCTAAATAGTGATCGATACGGTAAATATCGTCTTCTGGGAAGGCCTTAGAAATATTACCGTTTAGTTCACAAGCGGATTCAAGGTCACGGCCAAATGGTTTTTCAATCACTAGTCGGTTATAACCTGAAGTTTTCAAACCTTCAGAGTTGATATGTTCTGCGACTGTTCCAAAGAAACGTGGAGCAATTGCCATGTAATAGACCCGATTGTGATCAGTTTCGAAACGGTCGTCCAATTTTGCAGCCAAATTCTTCAAAGCAATGTAATGTTCTGAATCATTGACATCATGTGATTGATAGAAAAAGTGTTGAAAAAACTCCTTCATAATTGATTCATCATCATTCTCAAATGTTTCTTTCAAAGAAGTGACAACAGTTTCACGAAAATAATCATCACTCCAAGGACGACGAGCCGTACCGATAACAGCGAAGTGATCCTTTAAGAATCCTGATTTATATAGACGAAATAGTGAAGGATATAATTTGCGGTGAGCTAGATCACCTGAACCTCCAAAAATTATAAAAATTGCTGATTTCTCTTTACCCATTTTAAACTCCTTTGAAGTCATCATGTATTTATATTTTAACTCATGAATTATTAAACATCTTCATTATTGACTTATTATTTTTACATTAAAAATATTAGACCTTAGAGCATACTTTAAGGCAAGTAAAAAGACATTGAACTTTCAATGCCCTTTTTTCTCAAAGAATCATGTTAAATACTTAATCGTTTCCTCAATTGTTGAAAATCCTTGCTGTTGACGAATTTCTTCCAGTTTCTGTTGCGATTGTCGGCTTAATTTATCAGCAGCAATCGGATCATTTTCCTTTTTATCAGTCAATTTTTCTCCAATTCTTTAAAAGCCACTAACTCGAAAGTGAATTAGTGGCTTTTTTAATTTTAACTTAGTAGACCATCAGTCCGACTAATTAAATAATTATTTTTCGTCTTTTGGTGTTTCTGTATCTGCAGCTGTTTCTTCAGGATTGTCATCTTCGACTTTAGCTGAATCTGTAGTTGCATCATCAGTAGTTGTTTCTTCTTTTGTTTCTACTTTGGCATCTTCTTTTGTTGCTTCAGTTGTTTCTTTTGCTGCTTTAGTATCCTTAACAGCATCAGTTGTAGCAACATCTGCTGGAGTTGTCCGACGAATGAAGTTCAAATCAAAAGTTAAATAAATTCCATCACAGTCAACTACGACTTCTTTATTTTCACGATCGATTGAAGCAATTTTACCTTTAATCCCACCAAGGGTAACGACCTTGTCGCCGACGTTCATTTCTTTCAACATTTCTTGACGCTTTTGTTGTTGTTTCTTTTGGGGACGAATTGATAGGAAATACATTCCCACAAACATAATCACAACGAAAATCAATAATGTCATATTTCCACCAGCGCTAGCTGCGCCTAATGTAAGCATATTCAAATTTTCCACCTCTTAATAATTTGCATAAGTATAGAGTAACAAATATCTGTGCTTGTTTCCAGACAACTTGTTTCTCTAAAACAAAAATCTTTTAAAAATTCTTTGCATTTTCTTGATTGAAACCATAATCTTCAAAAACATGTTCTCTAAATTCTAATAAATTGTCGTCCCTAATTGCTTGACGAACACCTTTCATCAAGTTCAGCAAGAAGTAAAGATTATGATAACTAGTTAAGTGAGTTCCAAATAACTCGTTAGCATTGATCAAATGACGAATATAAGCTCGGGAATAATTACGACAAACGTAGCAATCACAGTTATCATCCAACGGACCAAAGTCTCGAGCATACTTGGCATTTTTGACCACCAAACGTCCATGACTAGTCATACAAGTACCATTTCTGGCGATTCTAGTTGGCAAGACACAGTCAAACATGTCGATTCCTCGAATTACCCCATCGATCAATGAATCTGCTGTACCCACACCCATCAAATAGCGTGGCTTGTCCTCAGGTAACAGTGGCGTTGTAAAGTCTAGTACTCGGTTCATTTCATCCTTTGATTCCCCAACTGATAATCCACCGATCGAATAACCTGGGAAGTCCATGCTGACCAAGTCTTTAGCACTTACTTTTCGCAAATCTTCAAAACCGGCACCTTGAACGATACCAAACAATGCTTGCCAGTCGGGATTACGGTGTGCTTTAAGGCCACGTTCAGCCCAACGACTCGTTCTCGCAACTGACTTCTTGATGTAGTCATAGCTTTCGAAGAATGGTGGACACTCATCTAAGCTCATCATGATATCTGGTCCTAAATAATTTTCGATCTTAATGGCTTTTTCAGGCGATAAAAATTCACGGCGGCCATTCAAATGATTCTTGAAGTGCACCCCAGCTTCAGTAATATCTCTAGTATTAGCCAACGAAAAGACTTGGAAACCACCAGAATCAGTTAAGATGCCTTTGTTCCAATTCATGAATTTGTGCAAGCCGCCAGCTTCTTTGACAATATCTTCACCAGGTCGTAACCATAAGTGATAAGTATTGGCCAAAACAATCGTTGCACCGATCTTTTCCAAATCTTCCGGAGCCATATTTTTAACCGAAGCTTCGGTACCTACTGGCATGAAGATTGGCGTTTCAAAGGTCCCGTGAGGTGTTTCCAATAATCCCAAACGAGCACCAGTATGTTTTTCTTTCTTTAATAATGTGTATTTAACAGCTGGTTCCATAAATTCCCTCTACTTAATGAACATTGCATCGCCAAAACTAAAGAAACGATATTTTTCTTCAACGGCGTGACGATAAGCGTTCAAAATATTTTCACGGCCAGTAAATGCGGCCACTAACATAACTAAAGTTGACTTTGGCAAATGGAAGTTAGTGATGAATTCATCAACTACTTTCCATTCATAACCTGGTTTGATGAAGATATCCGTCCAACCAGAATCAGCCTTGATTTCACCGTCAAACTTTGTCCCAATCGTTTCCAAAGTTCTGATTGAAGTTGTACCCGTAGCGACGATCTTACCGCCATTTTTCTTCACGTCATTCAACGTCTTAGCTGATTCTTCATCCAAACGATAAAATTCGGAGTGCATAACATGTTTATCAACATCTGATTCCGTGACTGGTCTAAAAGTTCCTAAACCAACGTGCAATGTCACGTAAACTAATTTAACACCCTTGTCTTCAACCTTTTGAAGCAATTCTTTCGTCCAATGTAGACCTGCCGTTGGAGCAGCAGCGGAGCCATTTTCTTTGGCATAGACAGTTTGATAACGATCAGGATCGTCCAATTTTTCTTTGATGTATGGAGGGAGTGGCATTTCACCTAACTTCTCCAAAATTTCCATAAAGATTCCTTGGTAATGGAACTCAATGATCTTACCACCGTGTTCCAAATCTTCGATCACTTCAGCCTCTAGTTCGCCATCCTCACCGAATTGAACCTTCGTTCCGACTTTAGCACGACGAGCAGGCTTCATTAAAACTTCCCACTTGTCGCCTTCGATATTGTTCAATAACAATACTTCTTCGTGACCGTCGGTATCTTCTTTAGTTCCGTATAAACGGGCTGGTAAAACTCTTGAGTTATTCATTACTAAAGCGTCACCAGGGTTTAAGTAATCTAGGATATCATAGAAGTGTTTATCTTGGTATTCACCGGTTTGGTGATCAAGAACTAGCAGTCTTGATTGGTCGCGGTTCTTGATTGGTGTTTGAGCAATTAGTTCTTCGGGTAAATCGTAATCGAAGTCTTCTGTTGATAGTGACATGGTTTGTCTCCTTTTTATTTTTAAATTTTTTTAGTTGTGGTGGGGATTATGGTATTGGTTCACTGCCGGCTTCCGTTCGGCTCTGAGGGGTCTGGAACGCCATGGGCATCGCTTTGAACCAATTGAAGTGCACAATTGTTTCAAAGTCGAGCCTTGTTCTAAGTGCGCTTCGCCCACTAAGAACAATTTCATGGCTGAGACTCCTCAGAGCTCTCACTACAGCCTAGGTTGTTAAAACATGTTTGGATATCCCTCAAGTGAACAAGTTCAAGAGATAAACCCAGTTCAAAGGCAAAGAATAAGGTCAAAAACTTAAAAGCCTAAAAGCAAAACGAACTGAGGTTTTTAATAACTATCAATGTACTGAATTGATATAAATATAAGTCAATTCAGTACATTTTTTGGTCTTGATCTTGTCCTTTATCTTTTGCCCTTAAGCACTAAGGTTTTCCAGCTTCCACTCTTACCAAGCGCAATCAAGAATGTGGGACCCATATATATATCACTAACAAATAAAGTATGCAGTAGCTTTAGTCAGGAGCGGAAGTTCTGGGGGATATCAGTGGTGAAATTTTACTTAATTGGCGGTTTTTGCCAATTTAGTAAAAGGACGAGCTTGAAGACAAGCGGTTTTCTTGGCTCCAAGTCGGCCCACCACGTTCCATATCCCCCAGAACTGCAGCGGATGACGGCAGTGAACCACCCTGTTATCTCTACTTAGATACGCCAAAACGAGTAAATTGCTTTACTCGTTTTCATCAGGGTATGGCATCCCCATGTGTTCATAACCTTTTCTTGTGACTACTCGTCCTTTGGCGGTTCTTTTTAGGAATCCCATTTGCATTAGATAAGGTTCATAAACTTCTTCGATTGTTTCTTGTTCTTCACCGATGTTAGCGGCAATTACTTTTAGCCCTACTGGGCCTCCGTTGTACAATTCGATGATCATCTCTAAGATACGGCGGTCGATATGGTCTAATCCGGCATCATCAACTTGGAGTTGGTTCAAAGCGGACTCGGACATTTCATAATCGATCGTATCTTTGTTAGCGACTTGGGCAAAATCTCGGACTCGTTTTAAAAGTCGATTGGCGATTCTAGGGGTTCCTCGTGATCGTCTAGCAATCTCATGAGCGCCTTCTTCGTCAACATTGATATTTAAAACGTTGGCAGAACGAAAAACAATCTTCGACAATTCGTCTATGGTATAGTACTCCATTCTTTCCACAATTCCAAATCTATCTCGCAAAGGTGCGGATAATTTTCCGGCTGCGGTGGTAGCACCAATCAAGGTATATGGTACTAATTGATGATGCAAGGAACGGGATTCGCTGCCTTGACCAACGATAATGTCGATATAAAAATCTTCCATAGCTGAATAGAGAACTTCTTCGACGGCTCTAGGCATACGATGGATTTCATCGATAAACAGCACGTCACCGGGTTCAAGTTCATCTAAAACAGCTACCAAATCACCAGATTTTTCGATGGAAGGTCCAGTAGTGGTATGGATATTTACCCCCATTTCATTGGCGATGATCATGGCTAAGGTTGTTTTACCTAACCCTGGAGGTCCGTATAACAAGACGTGATCTAAGGTTTGTTGCCGTTGTTTAGCGGCTTTGATATAAACTGCCAATTCTTTTTTGGCTTTTTCTTGACCTAGATACTGATCAAAGCTTTGTGGTCGTAAAGTTTGTTCTACGATATCTTCGATATTGTCGAGTGAATCGGCATCGGTCAATCGTTCATCTTGATTTTCATTAGACTCGATTTTGGACACTCCATTCTATATTTTATTTGCTCAATAATTTTAAGCCGGCTCGAAGATATTCATCAGCACTTGATAAATGTTCTTTTTCCAATTGCGACTTAACTTTTGTAACTTCTTTAGGTGAATACCCTAGAGACTCTAAAGCGGCCAATCCATCCTCTAATTCTTGATTGCCTGTACTGAATTCTGCCGGAGCTTCGCCTAATGTCATTTGACCTTCAGCTGTAAACTTACCTGACAAATCAAGAATAATTTGTTGAGCTGTCTTTTTACCGATTTTAGGAAATTTAGTTAAATATTTAACATCGTTATTTTCGATGGCATGAATCAATCCTTGCAAGTCTTGGCCGGCTAAAATTGCTAAAGCACTCTTAGGCCCAATTCCAGAAACACTGATTAAATGTAAAAAGATATTTTTCTCATTCAAATCATAAAAGCCATATAAAGCTTGCTCATTGTCACGAACGACCTGTTCAACATAGACCGTTGCTGTTTCATTTTCCTGATAACGATAAGGATTAGCTACTTGAACTTTATAGCCAACACCTTTGACATCCACCACAATATATGAAGGGGTTACTGCTGCTATTAAACCATTTAAATATTCAAACATAATTTATTCACTCTCTCTTGTATCGTGTGGATCTTGAATTCTCTTAAACATTTTTTCGAGATCTTTATTACTGAATTGGACTAATACTGGGCGGCCATGAGGACAATTGTAAGGATTCTCAGCCTTTGTTAGATTCTCTAATAACTGATGAGCCTCTTGGTCAGTAATGTGATGATTGGCCTTAATTGCCCGTTTACAACTCATCATAATGGCATTTTTTTCACGAAACGCCGCTACACTGATTTTAGAATCATTCAACACATAGTCAACCATTTCTTTAATCGTCGACTCTTCTTGACCGGCAACGAACCAAGTTGGATGAGTATTGACGACAAAACTATTCTGTCCAAAGTCTTCTAGATATAGGCCAATACTTTCAAGCAACGGCTTCTTTTCTTTGATCAGAATACTCTCCGCATTTGGATAATCTAACACGATCGGTACTAATAATTTCTGCTGGTCAGTCGAAACTTTACCTATTTCCTTACGATAATACTCGTAATTAACTCGCTCTTGTGCGGCATGCTGGTCGATTAAATAAAAACCGTCTTCACTCTCTGCCACAAGATACGTTCCATGAATTTGACCGATATAACGCAAATCGGGAAAATCTGAAGTCGTTGACGTATCTTGAGCCTTTGAGTCGATCACTTTGACATTCTTAGCCGTTTCAGCTTGCATTCGTAAATCCCAAGCGTGCAGATGCTCTGGATCATTAAAAATTGGCATCCCTGTCATCGGAGTCTCTACCCGTCGATTGACACTGTTTGTTGGTGGCAAAGCAGGCTCATCGTCATCCGATACAGCGTCAATTGTCGCATTAGTCAATGGTTCATTGATCTTATCGATTGAGACAATATCATCCAGGCTGATCTGTTCGGGACGATACGTATCAACTGTTTGATCAGAATCTTTCCGACCAAGGTTCTTAACTGCATCGGGAATCAAATTTTGTCCAGACAAGCGTTGTTTGATACCTTCACTGATTAGATCTCCAATATGACCTTCATTGGACAGTCTAACTTCTTGCTTAGTGGGGTGAACGTTGATGTCGACTAACCCTGGGTCCATCTGTAAATTGATCACCGCAATTGGAAAACGAGCAACCATTAATTTAGAACCATACCCACGAATAATGGCATTCGTCAGTTGAAAATTCTTAATATAGCGTCCATTTAGAATAATTGAAATATAAGAACGATTAGACCGAGTCGTATCAGGTTTTGAAAAATAACCCTTGATCTCATAGTCGGGATCAGAATTCTCAAATTCCAACATATGACTCGCAATCGTTCGTCCATAAATCCCTGCAATTGTCTGTTGCAAGTTGTCGTTACCAGAAGTCCAGACTAAATCTTTTCCTTCATGAATCAAACGAAACGATATATCTGGATGTCCCATGGCTAGACGATCAACAATATCAACAATCTTATTCAATTCGGTATGGAGTGATTTAACATACTTCAACCGAGCTGGGGTGTTAAAGAACAAATCTTCCACCGTCATCGTGGTTCCCTTTGAGCGAGCAAAAGTTTCTTTTTTGAGTAATTCATTACCAGAGAACTTGGCTCTAACCGCTGACTTACCATCAGTACTTGTCACAACCGTCAACTTAGAAACTGAAGCAATGCTGGCTAAAGCTTCACCACGAAAGCCTAAAGTTTTGACGTTAAATAAGTCGTGATCATTACTGATTTTACTAGTCGTATGCGGTAAAAAGGCGACTTCAACGTCATCCGCTGAAATCCCCTTTCCATTATCATTAACTTCAATTGATTTTAAACCCGCTTGTTTGACAGTGATCAATACTTGCGTAGCCTTCGCATCGATGGAATTTTCCACCAGCTCTTTAACGACTGATGCTGGGCGTTCAATAACTTCACCAGCCGCAATCTGGTTACTAAGTTCAACTGGCAGTTCATGAATAATACCCATTTTTTCCACCTTCTTTTATTTAAGTTTCTTTTGCCATTTGTAAAGTAAATTGATGGCTTCAATTGGTGTAATTCCCATTAAATCTTGATTGTTCAATTCTTTCAATACTTGTGACTCTTTAGTTGATAACTTTTTAGTTGGCTTACTTACTTCGGGGAAAAGTGACAATTGTTTTTCATCGCCCGAAATATCAGTGACCATTTTTGATTCCGTAACGGTTTCTGATTCAGGTTGTGCATTCAAAACGGCTGCTGGTTCGTTAATCGATTCGGAAGTCGTAGTGTGAACTGAACTTTCTTCCAAGCTGCTAAGAATCTTACGTGCCCGAGTCAAAACATCATTTGGCAAACCGGCTAACTTAGCAACGTGAATTCCGTATGACTTATCCGCAGGTCCTGGCAAAACCTTGTGCAAAAAGACCAAGTCGCCATTTTCCTCGGAAGCATCTACATGCACATTTTTCAACCCTGGCAATTGACTTTCTAGTTCCGTCAACTCGTGATAGTGCGTGGAAAAAAGCGTCATTGCTTTCACATTCTTGTCGATATATTCAATGATTGCTTGTGCTAAAGCCATTCCGTCATAAGTTGCTGTACCACGGCCAATTTCGTCAAAAATAATCAAACTATTAGGCGTAGCATTTTTCAAAGCATCATTTGCTTCACGCATCTCGACCATGAAAGTTGAATCCCCAGAAATCAAATCATCTGCAGCACCAATTCGAGTGAAAATATGATCAAAAATTGGCATCTTCGCTGAGTCAGCCGGCACAAAACACCCAATTTGAGCCATGATGACAGTCAATGCCATCTGCCGCATGTAGGTACTCTTACCAGACATGTTGGGACCAGTGATCAAGAGAATATCAGTCTGATCATCAAAATGGACATCATTAGGAATATAGCTGTTGTTACTCAAAACCTTTTCCACAACGGGATGACGACCATTGGTAATATCTAATTCGTTTTTATCCACAAATTCAGGTGCAACGTAGTGGTATTCTTCACTGACCACTGCAAAACTTTGTAAGACATCTAGTTGTGACAAAATATTTGCCAAAGCTTGAATGCGACGAATCTGGCGCTTAACTTTCTTACGAATTTCATCGAATAGATGGTATTCCAAACTCTTCGACTTCTCTTCCGCCTCTAAAATTAAACTCTCTTTTTCTTTTAACTCCGGCGTGATGTAACGTTCAGCGTTGACCAAAGTTTGCTTTCTTTGATAACGATCTTCCGGAACCTTATCGGTATTTGCATGACTGACTTCAATATAGTAACCAAAGACCTTGTTGTAACCAATCTTCAAGTTGTTGATACCTGTTAGTTCTTGTTCCTTGGCCTTCAGAGTGGCGAGCCATTGTTTACCATTTTTGGAAGCGTCCAAATACTTATCTAACTGTTCGTTGTAGCCGGCTTTGATCAATCCACCACCAGTTACTGAAATTGGCGCATCTTCAACTATAGCTTTATCAATCAATTCACGGATATCGGCTACTTCATCGATTTTTTCCACAAAGGCTGTTAATTCATCGTCACCAATATCTAACAAAATCGATTTAATCTCAGGAACTTGTTCCAACGATGTTCGTAATTGAATCAAATCTCGTCCATTGACAGTTCCATAAGCAACTCTTCCGGCCAAACGTTCCAAATCATAGACTTTAGTTAAGTAATCCTGGAATGATGATCTTTGGAAATAATTGTCCAAAAAGACTTGCACGAAATGTTGTCTTGCCAATAATTTGTCGACACTGAGCAATGGCCGAGCTAACCATTGTTTTAACAAACGGCTCCCCATCGCTGTTTTCGTCTCGTCTAGCAACCACAATAATGTCCCAGACTTCTTATTAGTCCGAATATTTTTAAACAGTTCCAAATTACTTTGAGCCGAATGATCCATCAATAAATAGGAAGAAGTTTCATATGATTCGGCAGCCTTCAAGTGATCGAGCGACCGCATTTGCGTTTTGATCAAATAACTTATCAACAACTTAACCGTATTTACTTCGGCGTCAGAAGTGATCTTTGAGAAATCAAAGCTATAATTTTGATCCAATTCATCCAACTTAGACACGAGGATGCCATATTTATGTAATTGTTCCAAATAAGCTTGTGGAAAACTACCTGAGACAACCGTTTCCTTGGTATCAAGGTTCTGTAATTCATTCGTCAAATCTAATTGACTGGTAACAGAAGTAACTTTGACCTCACCGGTGGATAAATCTGCATAAGCTAAACCAAAAACGCCCTTATCAGACGTGATAGCCGTGATGTAGTTATTATCTTTCCCTTGATCAGCTTTGTCCATGATCGTTCCTGGTGTTACAACCCGAGTAACTCCACGTTTGACCATTTTGCCTTCAGCGTCAGCAGGATTTTCCAGTTGATCGCAGACTGCAACCTTATAACCTTTATCCACAAGTGTATCGATGTAACTTTCAATCGCATGATGAGGCACACCACACATAGGAATACCCTCATCAGCTTTTTTATTGCGGGATGTTAAAGTCAATTCCAAAATTTGCGAGCCTTTGACAGCATCGTCGTAGAACATTTCATAAAAATCACCAACACGATATAACAAAAAAGCATCCGGATATTGTTTCTTATACTCCAGATATTGCTCCATCATTGGTGTTTCTTTAGTCTTTTGAGGCATGAATTCCCTCCGTTTAATTCAAAAATGATTGATTGTTTGGTGTTATAACATAGTTTTTAATGCTACGAGCATTATTTGTTTGATCATTAATATCAATTACGGCAAAACCAATCTGCATCCGACCATCTTCGTCAACGTCAAACTTATTCGGACGTTGAGTCAAGAAACGGTTGATGATCGGTTCTTTTTTGTCACCCAAAATACCATCGTAAGAACCAGTCATCCCAACATCAGTTAAGTAAGCTGTTTGCTTGTTGATAACTTGTGCATCGTTTGTTTGGACATGGGTATGCGTTCCACAGACAGCTGAAACGCGGCCGGTCATGTAGTTAGCAAAAGCAATCTTTTCACTGGTTGTTTCAGCATGGAAATCGACAAACTTGATTGCATCTTTATCCAAACTAGCAATCAACTTATCGGCTGCCAAAAAAGGGTTATCCAATGGCTGCATCAAGGCGGTCCCTTGCATATTGATCACATAAACTTCTTTAGTATTAACTTTTATCTTCAAAAAACCTCGTCCAGGAACATTGTCCCCAGAGAAATTATATGGACGTAAAATATTTTTCTTTGGATCATCGATAAAATCAAGAATCTCACGCTTATCCCAAGTATGATTCCCTCCGGTTACGACATCTGCACCAGCTCGAGTAATCTTTTGATAGTCAGGTTCCTTCGTACCTTTACCACCAGCAGCGTTCTCGCCATTGACAATCGTCAGCTGTGGCTTAACCTTTTTCTTAATTTCAGGCAGATACGTTTCGATTGCCTTAATGCCGATAGAACCTACGACATCACCCACGAAGAGTATTTTCATTATATTTTTATCCCCAATCTTTACTTTGATATTGTATCAATTTTGAAGAAAATTAAAAAGACCAGACGAACATCTGGTCGTATATTATCATAAATTTTTCTAGATAATTATATAATCCTAACTAAAAATCAAAGTCCCCAAAAGTGGCTATATCCATGCTGTACTCAGTTTTACTTACATCACCAGTATTGGTGTTTTCAATTACGAAATAGTACTTACTATCCTTATCATATTGCTTATCAATTAAATTAATCGACAAATCCATCATTCTATCTTCAACTTTGGTTGCTGCTAAATTTGCATTAATAACAGTTTTTGCAGAAATCAATTCATTATTAGAATTTTGGAAATAAACTTTATAAGTTGTTGGTCTATTAATTTGATCAATAGGTTTAGCCTGCAACAAGCGTACTGGTACCTCAAGAGAAGTGATATTTCTATTTGTGCTCATCAATTGTAATTCAACGTCTACAGCTTGGGATTTATTTGAAGTTGTTCTTACTTCTAACAAGGGTACTAGCATTTCTTGAAGTGATGCTCCACCATGAACATAATTAACCGTTCCAGCAGATTTGAAAACATTTGCGGTTTGTGGATAATAAACCAAACGCCGATCATCATTATTCAAAATATCAGCTAAACTTTGCTTACCAACACCGGGTTCGTCAATTCGCCTATCAGTCACGATGTAACGTTGCGACTTCAGATCACCCTGATCCACTTCTTCAGATATCTTATCAGTATCAGTCAGATTTCCATCACGATAAATATATCCATGATCTGCCGTCACATAAAAATGATTTATATTATTAGTTCTTAATCGATTAATCACATTTTTAATTTCTTTAATTGCATCTGCGGTGGCTTTGAAGACATCATCCTCAGTTTTTTTATTATCACCAATAGCATCAATTTGATTATGATAAATATATACAACTTCTTTACCAACAAAAAGACTTTTTATCTCTTTAGTGGTAGCGCCTTTTATATCATCAAGTGCATAAGCAGCACTATTAACATTTTTTTCAATCAATATCTGTGATCGTTTTTCACGATTAGTTGCTTCTTTTCCATCGACTAACAGTGCCTTGCCCTCTAATCTCAAATTATTATTTGGCAATAGAGCAGGCATCCCCATATAAGTAACTGAAGGTAATCCAGAAATTAAATAATCCATTTTTTGTTCAGTAACTTGGTCATCCATTGTGAGTTCTTTTTCTAATTCTTTAGCCGCTTCAAATCTAAAAGCATCAGATATTATTACAACAATTCTATTTTGTTCTCGTTCAATGTAATTTCTATAGAAATTTCTCTGTAAGTTTCGACTAGGCAAGTTTTTATAATTGAGCTTCTCAGTCCATGTAAAATCAAAAGAATTCAAATAATCATCCGCATAAGCCCTTTCAACTAATTCTTTTGTTTTGACAAAGCTTTCAATCATTCCAGATTTTTGATAACTCAAGATGAAACGTCTGTAGTAAGTATCAACCAAATAACCATCTTTGACATAGGCATTAATCATTCCATCTGTGGTATTGGCTGGTTTTCGACCAATTGACGACAACAAATTCCACGCATTAAGAAGCATCTGATATAACACACGATATTCATGACCATAGTGCATTTCTAAACGGCGTCTAACTAGTTCGGGGAATGTTAAACCATCAATTCTACTATCGTAGTCTGATAATAATAGCCTACCTTGTTCCCATAGCATTAATTTACGGTCAAAAATACTGAAGGTACTTGATTTTGCCAACTGATCGATACTGATATCTTTTAATAAAGCATACTTATCTCCACACTGGGCCCAAACTTCATCGGCAATTTCTTCAAATTTATCTTCATCATTAAAATTACTGTTACTGAATTGACTCATAAAAGTACTTACATTGGCATACTTGGATGACAGATTGAATTCACTAATTCTCTTAGGTATAGTCACTTCCATTTGATTAAATGCTTCTGTAATAAACAAGGCTGAAGATAAATCCAGCAAGTCAGTTTTTGTTTCGTCATAACCAAATATTCTACTGGTATACTTCCAAAAACTCCCTAAAACATTATATCTAGCAAATTCATCTAAAAGATCCTTTTTGTATATTCCATTGCTTAACACGATTTGTAAAATATCAAAGAAACTTACAATAATGCGATTAGAATTAACTAACGTTGCCAAAATCCCAAGTTCAGGATTTTTTAAATAGCTATTCACATCATATTTGGAGAATTTATTTCTTCGATTCTTATTTGCAAAGAATTTTGCATGAGTTTTAACAAACGTTCTTAATTGCTCAGGTAACCCTAAGTCGCGACGAATCATCTCTTGAGCATCTGCCGTAAAGGTATCTGAATACAAAATTATATCTTTAAGATGATTATCACTAATAACTGGTTGTTTTTCTGGTGAATAAACTAAAAAGTTTTCATCAGCTGGGGCATCCAACAATTGCAATTTAACTTTTAGTTGTTCCCCCGTATGCAATATCACTACTTGGGCTAAATTTTTCAATTCAGCTTTGATATTATCTATCTCATCAGTAAATTCTGCGTTATCGTCATACCAAAAAATAATATGACTACCCTTTTTAAATTTTCTTTTTAAATTATCGATAACTTGGTCATTTTTGACATCAGCCATGCTAGTGCCTCTTTTCACTCTTACTAATTACATATAATACCTTATCCATACTCTAATTTTGACCTTCCAATAATAAATAATTTTAATTTTTTAAAAAACCGCAGATTTTCCTTGTGATAAAATATCATTATAATTTTCACAAGAATACAAAAGGGAGATTTGTATATGGCAACGTCGATCGAAGTAAATAAAAAGAATGTCAAACAACTATTAGCAAGCGGCAAAACCAAAAAGTTCGTAATTCCAGAATATCAACGGCCTTACGCCTGGTCCGATGAACAAATTCAAACCTTATTTGATGACTTAGTCGAATATACGCAAGAACACAACGATGAATCTGATGAAAGCGATGAAAGTACTTACTTTTTAGGAACCATAGTTGCGTATGAAAATGATCAGAAACAACAAGAAATTATTGATGGCCAACAGCGAATAACCTCATTATTCCTTTTATTGCGTGCTATTTATACTAAATTAGAGTCAATGACGGAAACACCTAAATCTAAAAACTTTAAAGCACAAATTGAATCGGCCCTTTGGCAACAGGACTTATTGACAGCCGAAGTAGATTATAACAAGACTTTGATCGTGTCCAAAGTTATGGGCGACGAAGGTAACGAAACATTTACTGATATTTTGGTAACCGGTAAAACTTCTTCCAACGCAAACGACAACTATTCACTAAACTACAATTTATTTACAAATCTGATTGAAGAATATGCTAAAGAACAGCCAGAGTTATTCTATTGGTTTATAAGTAACGTTCTTAACAGAGCTATTTTGCTACCTATTACAGCTGATTCTCAAGATATGGCTTTGACTATCTTTTCAACCCTTAATGATCGAGGATTAGCCTTATCAGACGCAGATATTTTCAAAGCAAAGATATATAACCATCTTGATAGCACTACGAAAGATGATTTTATTGAAGACTGGCAACAATTGAATGACGATGCTACAGCAGCGAATGAAAGTATCCAAAAATTATTCTATTACTACATGTTCTACTTACGTGCCCTGGAAAACGACCGAAAGACGACTACTCCTGGTATTAGAAAATACTATTCAAAAAACAACTTCGAAAAGATATATCAGAAGAATGTTATGAGCAATCTAAAAACCATTTTAAATTTATGGGTTGTTATTAATACTAAAACAGCAATTTCAGAACCATGGTCAAATAACATTAAAATCCGTCAAACTCTTGATTCACTAACATCATATCCTAACGAATTTTGGAAATATCCAGTGGTAATCTACTATCTTAAATATCATGACCAAACAAACTTCGAAGAGCTATTTTTAGATTTCCTTCATCACCTTCTAGCCGTTTTATGTGCCCGTTACGTCATTACTCCAACTATCAATGCTGTTAAAACTGGTATATTAAATTTGAATGCTGAAATCATAAATTCACCTACACCTAAATTTGATTTTAGCCCTGTTGATAGAGATGAATTAAAAGAAGACATAAAGAATGCACATCGAAATACCGTTCGAATGATCTTAAAAATTTTGGCTTATCAGCGACAAGAAGAACTACTACCAGAAAAATGGGAAATTGAACACATTTTACCCCAAAAATTTCAACCAACTTATTTTACTAAAATTTCTGATAACGAAGTAAAAAGATTGATTGAACATATAGGCAACAAAATTCCATTTGAAAAAAAATTGAATATTACCGCTAGTAACGGTTATTTTCAAAAGAAACAAATTAGTTATCAAAAATCTAAAATCAAGATCCTACTTGAATTATCTGAATCCAACAATGATTGGGGAATTGAAAAAATTCAAGAACGTGATCTTAGAATTTCAAATGAATTATCCGATTTACTCTTCTCCTGGGGTTTAAATACCCCTACATCCACAGCCTCTTTGATCAATATTCCTAGTGAACGATTGAATGATTACAAGAGTTTCATCAAAATGTTCCACAAAGAAGACAATGACGATTCAAGAAAAGCCTTTCTAACTATGTAAAATTCTTGTTATACCAACGTTCAGAAAATTTCTGAACGTTTTTTTATTTTCTCTTATATCGTTCACTCCAAACTATAATCGAGGGGTTATTAAGTCCATCGTAACCGATATTGATGAAGCTGACTTCGATGTTTCTCAGGGTGGTCAAGTTGAGATCATTGGGTGGATTTATCAGTATTACAATACAGACAATAAAGAAAAAGCAATTTCATCCCCTAAATCACATAAATTTAGAGATACTGAAATTGCTTCTGTGACCCAAATCTTTACCCCTGATTGGATTGTCAAATACATGGTTCAAAATTCGTTGGGTAAACTTTGGATAAAATCGTTGATTGAAAAAGATGATTCACGTACTGAGGAAGAAATTGCATCCACTTTTAATTGGAAATACTACATGTCAGAAGCAAAACAACCAGATAACGTAGTTATAGCGTTAAAGAATATTGATGAACCACTTAAAGATATTAAACCAACCGATATTCAAATGATTGATCCATCCATGGGATCTGGTCATATCTTGGTATATGCCTTCGATGTATTAATGCAAATTTACAAATCAGAAGGATATTCTGAACGAGAAGCATCAAAATTAATTGTTTCAAATAATTTACATGGCTTAGATATTGACACTCGTGCATTCCAGTTGTCATACTTCGCTGTTTACATGAAGTTAAGACAATACAATAGACGTGCATTATCAAGTAATATCAAACTCAATATTTATGACGTCCCTGAGACAAATGAGACCAATATTGATGATTTTGAGCCTTTGTTTGAGAAATTATCAAATGATTCTATTGATTCCATAAGATCATTAGTTAACTTATTCAAAAATGGTAATGATTTGGGATCTCTTATTCAAACTCAAAATATTGATTATTTAAGCCTTACTAATGATCTAAATAAAGTTAATATTGATCAATTATCGTTTGAAATAATTCCTCTTTTACATCAAGTGGAAATGTTAATTAATGTTTCCAAACTACTTGGTTCTTATTATCATGTCGTAATAACCAATCCACCTTATATGGGATCATCAAGAATGGATCTATCATTAAGTGATTTCTCTAAAAAGTATTATCCTAATTCAAAATCAGATTTATTCTCAATGTTCATCGAACGTTGGAATAAATCCATCCTTCCTGGTGGATATAATTGTATGGTTACCATGCAATCATGGATGTTTTTATCCAGTTTTGAAAAGATGAGGACCCATCTGTTGGAAAATTACACAATTTCCAATCTTATGCACATGGAAAATAATGTTATGGGAATTGCATTTGGCACAGCAGTCGCTGTTATCAGAAATACTAAAATACCTAAATTCATCGGAACATATCACCAAATCAAAACAGCAGACGCATCTAATAAAATTCCTACATCGGTTCCAATTCCTGGAAATAGGTTTAATCGAACTAACCAAGCGAACTTTAGTAAGATTCCTGGTAGTCCTATTGGCTATTGGGTACAAAATTCGATATTTGATTTATACATTAATTATAGAAAAGTTGAAGATATTGCTGATGTAAAGAAGGGGAGTTTCACAGGCGATAATAATCGATTTTTAAGAAGATGGACGGAAGTGACTAGTAACAATATCGGATTCAATATTAAAGATGCTTCAACTTCTGTTAAGTCTCAAAAAAATGGTTTCCGTATAATAAGGGTGGTGAATACCATAAATGGTTTGGAAATAGGGACTACGTAATAAATTGGTTTAATGATGGTGAAGAATTAAAAAAATTCCCCAAATTTGGGCTTAGAAATCCGCAGTATCTCTTTAAAGAAGGAATCACATGGTCTTCCCTCAGCTCAGGGTCTCCATCCTTCAGATATTCTGAAAATGGTTTCATTTTTGATAGTAAAGGACCAATGATATTTACAAAAAAAATATATTATTTATTAGGCCTGCTTAATTCAAAAGTCAGTGACTATATTCTAAATGTTTTATCACCAACACTAGACTACAATCCCACGGCAATACGAAATATTCCGTTCATTTATAATAATGTTAACTTAGAACATACTATTAATATTATTAAAAGCTCTATAATTTTATCAAAACTAGATTATAATTCATCCGAATGGTCATGGGATTTCCAACAACATCCATTCCTAAATCACATCGCTGATGATAAACAATTATTCAGTACAAAATTATTGGAATATAGTTACGTATGTGCCAAAATTGTGACAACTGTTCCGTTCGGGGGGCACAAATAATGGTCAGTTATCGTAAAAGAGGAAACGTTTGGCAGTACGAAATATCGTATAAAGATCAATTTGGAAAATATAAAAAGCTCCGCAAATCAGGCTTCACACACAAATCAGAAGCTATCTTAGCAGCCAGTCAAATCCAAATCGAGCATCCTAATTTATCTAGTGCAAAATCAAGCGAAGAGCCTTTAGTCAGTTACTACAAAAGATGGATCAATATATTCAAAAAAAATGTTGTTTCAAAAATAACATATAACAAATATCAAAATACTGCTAACCATATTTATGAAATATTTGGCGAAATGCGACTTAAAGATCTTACTAAAATAAGATATCAAGAAGGGTTAAATACTTTTGCCAAAACTCATGCAAAGCGCACTGTATCATGCTTTCATAAACAAATTAGAGCTTGCTTGTTAGAGGCTCTAGACGAAAAAATTATCATTACGGATCCGACTAGAAAGGCAGTCATTACTGGAATTGAGCGACCTAAAACCAATAAATTTTTAAGTTATCAAAATTGGTCAAAGTTAATTCAAAATCTAAATACTAACAGAGCCGACGAAATGATTATTTATATTGCGGCTGTTACCGGCATGAGATACGGTGAAATTGTCGGTTTAACAAGTAAAGATATTGATTTCAAAAATGACTATATCAGCGTAAATAAAACTTGGGATTATAAATATAAAACAGGTTTTATGAAAACTAAAACTAAATCTTCAATTAGAAAAATAGCTATCGATGACCAAACAATTATGAAGTTAAGGGGCTTTATAAATTCACATATTATTCAGAAACAACAACCAATATTCATGAACGAAAATCAGCATATTATGGTAAGTGCTGAGATAAATAAGTCATTAACAAATAAACTTGAATCATTAAATATCCCCCGAATAACCTTTCATGGATTAAGACACACGCATGCTTCAGTCTTACTCTACAAAGGTGTTAGCGTACTTTCAGTTTCAAGAAGATTAGGCCACAGTAATATTACAACTACTCAATCTACCTACCTTCATATCATCAAAGAATTGCAATCCCAGGACCAAGATAAGATTGTTTCCATCTTAAATACTGTCACAAAATAGTTGGCACTTTTTTTGGCACAATAAAAGACTCTCCCACTTGGAAGGGCCTTTTTATTTAGTTATATTTTGACAAAATTTTCTCGCCATTTTGTAATTTTTCATAATTTACAACCACACCATCATCTAAATCAAGTGCAATCTTTTCGTTGGCCAAATGTTGAATAACAGTATCATATTTTTTAATTTCAGATAATTGTTTTGTCACATGTGCAAGTTCTTTTTCTAATTTCTTTTTTGTCTTGATCACAGTTTCGACATCTATGAACTGCTCTAATTGATTCAGACTAGTTTCATATTTACCTTGCAATGGATGCAAATAGTTGCTCCGGATCATAGCTAATTCGTTTTCATCATATCTATGTAGATACATCAAAGCCTTGAATCCATTTGCTTTACCACTTGAAAATTACCAATAAATTGGACGTTTTTGATATATCTTTTTGTGATCCTTAAAGAAGTCTTCCACAAAGTATCTTCGAATTGAATCTTCATCACTATCAGCTTTTTTACCAACAACGGATGCTATATATTGTAAATTATCAGACAACGTTTCTTTGCCAAAGGTAACGGTCAAGAATTCTTTTAACCGATTGATAATATCACGTTCATCATCAAAGTATTTGGCATCGTTCAACATTAATAAATTATCGTCATTTGGCACAAACATTTTGTATTTAGATGCGTCCCACTCACCACCGGCAAATGCTAAACCATCAGTATCCAATGAATAACGACCAAACACTACACCGATAAAGTATGAGAGAAATGATTTGATATCGCGTTCTTTGTCAGCTAATCGTACCGATACATCTTTGTCAGCAACTTCAGGCGTTAATTCATCTTGTAAGCCATAAAGATCTATAAAAATCTTGTTCAACTCTTCTTCATTGGACTTCAGTTGATTAAATCTATCTTGAGCTTCTGACTTCCAAATATTAAAAGCATTTTCTACCTTTCCATCGACTTCTGTTCGCTTATCATCAGCGATGTGATTTAGGAATGGATGTTGTTGGAAATCCCATGAAGTTTCAAAGGAATCCCAGTCTTTTTTTGATATAGAAATATTCACTGTAACTATTGAATTAATATCTCCATTATCAAAATCTTTAAATGGCATTTTTGCAACCTGGCCATTAGTATAATGCATTGTACTCATTGTTAACTTCGCCAAGTAATTAAATACAGTGGAATTCAAATACGCTAACATTTCATTAAGGTTATTACCAAAGTAACTCGGACCAGAAGCATCAAAAATAAATCCACGAGGGGTATATCTCGCACTGAAAGATCCTGAAGTTAGGTCAGTCCAACTTAAATTTGGTTTAAAATAGAATTTTTCATTCTGAATATTTGCTTTTCCATTATTCTTTATTCTATAACCATCATTTAACCAGTTAATGATATATATTTGATTGCCATACCATTTTCTAAAATTGCCACCTTTATTCAGAGGAATCCAGTAACCAACATTATTAGAAACTTCGTGCCAAAATCTGTAATATAGAGCATTCTTGCCCGTATCGAGTCCTTTTTTTGAGTAACCATAATCACTAATTTTTTTAGATTTTTGAAAAATAGAAAACACGTTACTACTTGTCCAATAAGCAATAGGACTACCAGGAATCTTACTAAAGTTCGCTTGGTTAGTTCGATAAAGATAACCACATTCAGGATTTTCGATGGCTTCAAGCGTCTTTTCTTTCTGTACTTCCATACCACCTTTAAAGTCAGATAACTTAACGTATACACCATCAGTATTATCAGATGGCGTATTTTTAATTACAAAGGTGTTAATTGGCACAGTGGCTTCTTCGAAGGCAGAATATTCCATTTGAATCAAACTTGAAATTTTTTTATTTTGAACTAAATAAGTTCGCAACTTTTCATAAGTCTTAATAAACATCCAGACAAAAGGAGTCATATAGGCAGAGTAGCCATTTTGAGCTAGCCACGTTGTATTGTTATAAATAAATACAGAGAATAGATCACCTGCATAATCAGCGTAATTCTTTTTAACGTAAGCCTTTAGGTTCTTATCCATCTTGTTCAAATAAGGTGGATTAGTCGCAACTACGTTGTATTTGATGCTCATATCTTCAGCTAAATCAAGAATCCTTAGGACAGTGTTTTTTGCTTCTTGAATTCCATAAAGATCAATTCCAGTTTCGGGAATATTTTCAACTGCAGTTCTCAACTGATCAAAATCATACTTTTTATCAATTCTGATGATAGATCCCAATTCTTTGGCATCTTTAAATTGACTGACCAAGTATTGTAAATCATCCTTGATTTCGGTTGATACACGATCAAAGAATTCTGGATTGATGTCGTCACTTTCGACGAATACGTGAAGATTAGGCTTAATATCAGATTTTCTTAGAATTCTACGATTATACTCTCTAGCTTTCATCATTAAAGAAAATGAGGCTAATTGGAAAGCTCGTTGATCAATTTCCAAACCATACAAATTTTTAGTGATAATATTTACCGCGGCATCACGAGCAGAATAACCTTCTTCAAGATATATCTTCATAAAGATATCAAAAGCGTAAATTAAAATGTGCCCTGAACCCATAGCGTTATCCATTAATTTAATATCTTGAATATCTTCATTACTATTTGGCACAATATCCAATTTTTCAGGGAGTAAAAATTTCAAATCATTTTTAATTTTGCTATCAGGATGACGTTCTAGCCAATACTTTCCTAATGAGTTATCAACCATATAGCGAACTACCCAATCGGTTGTAAAAAGTTGTGTAGCAGCAGGTATGTCGCTCTTTTTAACAGCACCACCACTAATATTAACGACTTCATCATGGAGTTCTGTATTGTAATACTGATAAATCCACCCAATAATTTCAACTTGACCACCTTGAGAAACATCAAAGTCAGCTTCATCAATATCGGTTACGATGGACTTAATAACCCCACGATTATAGTTTGGAGTGAACAATAATTCTGCATAATCGTTAGTCTTTTCAAACAAATATGGTAGGTTCTTGTTCAAAGCATTTACTTGTTTAATAAACAACATTTTATACAGATCATCCATTTTAAGAGGATCTTCAGTTTCCCAGGCATCATCGATCAATTGTCTATCATCATCGGAAAATGCCCCTAGATCAGCTTCTAAGCTCAATGGATCAATCATAATATCTGGTTCGTTACGATTCTGTGTACTTGATAAAACCCTAGTTCTGCTTGGTAAGTAATCATTAACTTCCATAAACCGAATTGCCACAATTCGATTAAACCAAGTGTAAGCAACTTCTTCAGTTAAATCTGTAAAGGCGGTTTGATAATCACTCTTTTTGGCACGAGTTTTTAATTCTTCAACTAACTTACGACGTTTTGGAATATCTTTGCCAACCAATGGCACCTTATCATCAACATAATATTCGATTTCATTAGTTGAAATTTCCAGCTTGTCACTGATACCGTCTTTAGTTATTCCAAATAATCCTGCTCGTTGCCTTACCATCTCTAGTAAGTTTTCTCTGGAATTTATGGCAAACTTTTTTATTGCATTCTTATCCATCTGAATACCTTTCCTATTATAATTCTAAAATAATTTTCTTCTTCTCTTTAAGTTGATCAGCAAGAACCTTCTTTAATTTATCTAATTCTCTATCAATGTCTGATTCATCATTGATATACCAAGTTTTAGCAACACCAAGTGATTTCAAATTCAAATGTGTTGGTGTTATTTCTTCGGTTGGAGTTGATTCATCATCTGACTTTTCTCTTTCATTACCAGTATTAGCATCTTCATGCTTGTTTCTTAATTTCCGTTCTTTTTCAGCTTGTTCACGTTCAGCCCGATTTCTCTTTATACCAAGCTTATCAACTAAGCTCTTATAACGATTACCACAAACTGAAGCTTTATTATCCATAACCATCAGTTTATCTAAATCGACTGAATCGATGGCTTCTTGAGTTATTCTTTCAAAATCTTTATTGATTCCCGCTTCCACTTCATCAGCAAATCCATTAGCGCGAGCATAATCAAGTGCACTTTCTTTTTCAACTTCAATAATCGATTTCATTTTTTCAAGTTGTTTATCAAACTCTATGTTGTAGCTTTTATTAAAACTTTCGTTTAATTCCTTTAATCGATGCACTTGTCCATTGGGTTTATTGGACAAAAGAATCTTTTTAATATCGGCAACTATTCTTGGTACTTCACTTCCTGATATAAATGCATCTGAATTATTGTAGATATTTAACATCTTTTGGGCATTTTCCCAAATACCTTGTTGACTTTCGCTATTATAGAATTCAATAATCCCATCATCTTCCATATCGTCATGCCAATCAAGTAAGTCATCTTTTTCCTTGCTTGCATAATCATAAAAATTATCAGCATCACTAATATCATAGAGTCTCTGGAACATTGCACTGCCTTTTTCAAGAAGATTCTTACCAGGATAATAATTAGGCATCGAATTATTTCTCTTTAAAATAAGCATATTAGATTTAATCTTTTCCTTTAATTCACTCATAACTGTATCATCCTCATCATTTGAGAATGTAAGTTTGTTAAAGACTTCATCAGCAATTTCAAGCACATCACGTTTTTTGTCAGCTGAAATTTCACGTCGTGGTTCAAACTGAACCTTGTCAATATATGACTTCTTAGTAAAATATTGTGAAATTGTCAAAGGATCAGTCTCTGAACTCCAACTTATTGAGGCATTGTTAACATATAGTTTTAATTTAGCATCAACAAACAACTTTGCAGCCAGCCATTTAATATCAATATCTTTATAACCGTATGGAATCTTACTAAACTTATCCAAAATCGACTTATATGATATCTTATTTCGACCATCAAAACTTCTAGTAATACTGTCCATAAGAGCTTGAGTAGCCTGATTATTTTCATCAGTTTTAATTTTAAGGTCATTTTTCTTAAACAGAGTCACAATATCTTTTTCACTTTTTGTAACTTCAATATAGCTAAGGTTCCGATAGACCTCATCGATTAATTCTACTTCTGCGTCATTTAAACGTTTGAAAAAATCTTTTCCATTGTTGGCCAATTTCTTACCAGAAATATAAATGTCAGCTTGTTGTAATGCTTCCATCAACTCTTTCGTTGAATTGTTTGCCAAAGTGCCACTCTCTGAAACCTTCACACTTATTATTTCACGAGATCGTGCATCGTTTGACTGATTATTATTATCCCGTGCAAATTTACGGATTTTTAGCATTTGATGCATATCATCGATATATGAACTCTCCTCAGGCATATCAATAATAATTGGTGGTTGCGTGGGATCAATCGACAATCTAATTAGTTCTGTCTCATCTTGATGATAATCACTTTCAGGTGTATTTATCTTGATGCTCATTTCATTATTAGTGGCTCCAACCGGATAATCATCAACGTAGGTATTGAAGGAGAATGTATACTGATTGTTCAATTTAGGATAAACAAAGCGTTTAGAAATATTATTAGTTGTAAATAATTGATTACCAATATTCTCTGAAATTTCACCTGGATCAACATTTTGTTTAGAAATTTGTTTACTAATATCTTGCTCAGCATCTGTTAGAAATTCGTAACCATGAGTTGTTTTTTCTACTAACTCTTGATTAATCAAAATAGCTAGAGCCTTTTTAACTTTATTTTCTAATTCAATTCGGTCAGTATCAATTGAATTAATCATTAGAGTTGTTACGTTATTCAATGTGGCATCAAAGTTTTTAACATACTTCACCATAAATAAAGTTTCCAAAACTTCCACAGCGAATGGCTTTGGTTCATTATTAGGATTGATTTTCTCATTATCGATTGCGTGTTGAATAACAATCGCATGCGTATGATCCAAAAATTGTTCCAATCCCCTGAAGAAAACACTATATGGAATCAAAGTTCGAGTATCTTTATTCTCATAATATTGAGCTGACTCTTGAAATACTGCCAACATCGAACGTTCACCTTCGGCAAGATGCTTACCGTCAGATCCGTTCTCACGAATGGCCGTTAGGGTTTGCTGCAACAATACAAACTGATATGGTACGAATGGATAAACACTTGCAAACGCTTGAGCGTCATCATACTTTTTGCGCTCGACATCCCCATCAAAATCAATCAAATTATTAATAGAATGTCGTTCGTCATTATATGTTTTTTCCAAAAGATTTTGACTTTCATTTGTTTTAGCTAAAAGTCGCTTTTTAATAACTTCATCAACGTTAGCTGATGACATTGAAATTCTAGTATGAAAACGTCCTTGAATTTTTGAGAAATCTTGGCCATTGATATTATTAGTTACTTTATCAATTGCTTGTTGACTTGTTACAATCACCCACGCCTTACCTTGAGTATAAGTACCTAAGTCCTCAACAATACTTTGTAAATTCAACATTCTTTGCTGTGAATCACCAATGTATTGACCAATTTCATCGACTAAAAAGATCATATGATAATCATTAGATTGTTTCTTAATATACTGATTAACCATTTTAGCAAATTCTTCAACACTGATTGAATAATCTGAAGAAAGACTATCAACGAATCCCTGAGCATCGGCATCTGACATGTAATCAATATTAACTAAAGTTTCTTTAATAGTCCCCTTCATAAAGGCAAAGCCATTTCTTGTTTCAATCCACTCCTTATGATCATCATTAAGTCGTTTAAATTCTGCTTGAAAGTCCTCATAACGGCCATCATTAATCATTCGTCTTTCTAAATCGGCCAACCAAAAACTTTCTCCAGATAACCCTAACTGTTCGTTAAAGACTTGTAGAAAGACATTCAGAATTGCATTTCTTTGTTCCTTATTGTTATCCCGGGCTTTGGAATCAATATTGAATAGCATGACTTCATTATCAATTCCTGTAGCTTTCTTCATATTACTGATAGTTTCCGTATCGGTTATTTTATTATCATCGGTAAAATAATCGAGTGCTCTTTTACCTTTGACTTCACGGTTTTCTAAGAGATATGAAAGAATCTTCAAGAAGTGAGATTTACCTGATCCGAAGAAACCAGATATCCAAACCCCCATATTTGTGGTGTTATTACCAATACTATTGGCATATGCCTCGAAAAAATCCTTGAAATGCCCTTTTAGTTCTCTTGTAACAACATATTCCTCAAGTTCCTGCTTAATATTATTATCTTTTTCATCACCAATCGTGATAACACCTTTAATGTTACGATCAATTGGTTTAGCAAATATATCTCTGATAATCATTATTATTTTCCCCTAATTTATTTGAAATGCACGATAATAGTTGTCTTCTTTTAGTTCTCCAAACATACTCAAACTCAAACTATCATATTTTCCTGGGTAAAATAATACCACAGGTACATCTGAAATAATTTGATGCATAGTATTTAATATTTTATGTGCCCTTATTAATGGATAGATTTGACCTATTCCCGTCAAAAAGACTATTGTATCAGCATTTATTTGTTCCTTAATATACTTAACTAGCTCATTGTCAGAACTAGTCATTCTCAAAACATTATTTATTTGTTCAGAGAGATATTCAATTCCGTCATCTTTTTCCATTTTAAAAACAGCTTCTTTAATACCTCTCTTTTCAAGTAATTCCCACATAATGCGATAAAGATTAAATTCTTTAATCTCATGGCCGATAGTTTCCACGTTATAATCTCGTTCAATACTATCGATCTCCCTACGCAAGATTGGATAATCTTTAGGATCATATGCCAATATATAATAAGACACTTCATTTGATAGTCCTTGACTATGTTGAAAATCCTTATTTTTTAACTTATTTCGTAAATGTTCTAACTTGGTTACTGTTGAGCTCATTTTTATCTCCCTAAAAAGATGGCTAATATCTTATTGTCATTATTAGACGTCATTAAATCTTCCAATCGATAATCCATGATTGGACGGATCACTTCATCATATTCACCTTGATCTTTCATTAGATCGGCTTCACGAATAAATGTTTTAAAAATCCCGGTCAATCTTTTAATTGTTTGATCGGTCCAATTTGCTATTTGTACACTTTCTTGCTGCTTGCGATTGAAAAATCCAGCAACTTCATAATCATAGAGTTTTGCATCCCCTACAATTAATTCATCTCGATATGTTTCGTACATAAAATCTTCGAATAGCGGGTTCAATTTAAGAATCGACATTAAATTGATTAGCTTCTTGTCAGCCAACAGTAATGAAGGATAAATTTCAATATAACTCGAATCTAATTTTGCAATTCTTCTTTTTAAAACATTGTTCAAGTCCCTCGATCTGGCTTCACTTGTTTGATGAAAATAGTTATCATTAATACTCTTATTTCTTATTTCATCAGCGGTTAAGCCATTATTTAACAAATCAATATATTGAGAAAATTCATCTTGCCAAAAAGAATGCGACACCATTCCGGCACTGTACTTTTTCATTCGTCCACTCTTTCTAAAACAAATTTCGAAGCTATACTCCTTAGTATATATTATAAATTGCTTATTTAGACATAAGAAAAGCCACTCCGTCGAGTTTCTGCAACGTGAGTGGCTTAAATTTATACAATTCTTTTCTTAAAACAACCCTATAACTGCAATCGCCACAATAGGTACCAACAAAGCCGGCAACAAATTCAAAACTTTGATTTTCTTAATATTCAACAGTCCTAATCCTGAGGCAAAAATCAAAATTCCACCGACAATCGTCAATTCCGTGATCATGTTGTTATTGATTGAATTTTGTAACAACATAGCTATCAAATAAATACTACCTTGCCAAGCAAATACTGCGATTGCTGCTAGAGCCATTCCAAAACCAAACGTTGAGGCCAACACGATTGAAGTAATTCCATCGAGCATCCCATTAGTGAACAAAAAAGTGTAGTCCTTATTCAAGGCTGCTTGAATCGGCCCTAAGATCGACAATGAACCAATACAATACAACAAGACGGCAGTTGCTAACCCTTCAGCTAAATTTGCTTCTCCATTTGCAGAAGGTTTAGAAAACTTCGCAACTAAATTATCAAAATGTTTTTCCAGATCAAGCCACTGACCAAACAGTCCTCCCACGGCCAGACTAACAATAAACAATACGGGATAGTGACTTTTAGGCATATATTGAACGACCGCATTTATACCAACGGCTATAGCAACAAGTCCCAGGGCCTGTGTCAAAATGGCATTATATTCTGCTTTGATACCTTTTTTAAAATAGCTTCCTAAAAAACTCCCAATTAAAATCATTCCCACATTAAAAAATGTACCTATCATAAGATCCTCCATATTTAAAATTATGTTGTTAATTAAAAATTATAAACTCTCAAACTACTAGAGGGTCAAAAAAATTATTACTCATTTGTACAGTTACTCTTGTTTCGGTAGCATACTTGGTTAGATCCATCCGTAATACCATACCAAATCAATTCAAAATGATAGCATCTGCATCCCCAACCTGAGCAATTTGCACATTTGTCCGTTCAAATTATTCAGTTGAATAACATCGGTAATTATTATCTGAGTTAATCTTTGCTGGCTTCAACAAGCCTATCTCATCGTAATAGCAGATGATAAGTATTCTTATTCGAAAAAAACTCGATACCTGTGCAATTGTGATAATTTCTCGATTCTATACCTCTCTGAATCTTATTGGGAATATTATGTTCAATTTTAGATAAAAAAACAATTAATTATCGATACATTATTTTATTTGTTATGAGGTATAATATACTTGTTAATTGAATATTTAGCATCATTTTATATTTCTAGGGGGGAGGAGTATTAAATGTTGAACTCTTACAAATGTATCCAAAAATTCTTTGGTATATTTTTTATAGCATTATTTTGTTTCCTAGTTTTTAATAATAATTCACTTACCGTTAAAGCTGTTTCGGAGAGTGATGTTATTAATAACCTCGGTTATTACGTTGATGACGGCGTAACTAACTGGAGCCCTGTTTATAAAAATATAATTGGATCTATCCCTATCAGTGACAATGTCTCATTGGACTATACTTTTGGATCAGCGCGTGACAGTTCCGGTAATGTTATGAGTGGTGACCCAACCGTCACTACAACCAATACCAACCTAAATTCTGGTTATGGTGCTGGATATAGTTATTATTCAAAAATAAATGTTTTCATAAATTATAACGGTAAATATTATAGTATCGTACATCAAGGTAAAAATTCCTACATTTCTTCAAATCCTGAAAGAGCATCTGACACTTCAATAGACTTTAGCCTCCCCTATGGGCAATCAGATTCATATATTTCAAGTTCAGTATTGCTCAACTTAAGTCCTAAGGTTTTATTCTCCGGTACAGAAAATGGTCGCAGAGTATTGAAAATAGGTGGCTATTTACAAAAGCAAGGGGTCTATGCAGAGGTTCTTTTACGCCCCTCTGCTACTGGCGCCCCAATAGTTCAAAGAGAACTTTATGTATATAAAGCTGATAATTCTAAAACTACTCAGTTTCAAACTTTCTTTGGTGAAGATACTGCAATGACTTCTGACAGTTCAATCTATGACAATGTTCAAAACCCTACAGATTTCACTAATGGTGACGATGTACCATTATACGCTATTGGTGGTGGACAAGGATTATACATAAATAGTTCCGCATCCAGTAATGGCATTAAATCAAAGCTATTTGTTACTAATAATGTAGCGGATGGATTCAAAGATTTTATGGGATTAGCTTTTGCCAATCCTTATAGATGGTATGAAAAAGGTAAACAATCTAAATCATCAGGTGGCGGATTTATTTCCCATCCTACCCTGAAAGTCGGAGATCATGATCCTGATGATCCGGATAAAAATGGTGATACCGATAAAGTAGCTGGTACTCCTTTGCTTTATGGTCAAACTTCTGCTAACAGTGCAATCTTCCCAGTTGTTGATGAGAATGGAAAACAAAATTCCGCCTACCTTTTAAGATGGCCAGCTGTAAATGGTATGGCGTCCGGAGAAACTATGCATTTTTCATCAACCATAGGTTCAACGATTTCTCCATATGCTATACCAGTTGTAAGTAAAACTTATACCAATACCAAACAACAAAATGGACTCAATCATGTTGGTGATACCCTTCACTTTAAACTAAAGGTCAATAATCAAGGCTTAAATTCAAATTGGTCTTTTAATAATCTAGTTGATAATTTACCCGCTGGACTACAGTTAGATACAAGTTCTGTTAAATTTAGTTCAACTTACTTCTCTGGAACTACAGGTTCGGGTGATAATCAGCATGATATTATGAAAGATGGTCCTTCTGGTTCATTTATTAACGATTCAACAAGTCAGTTGAATATTACCCCAAATGCGATAATCCATGATAAAGGGACATATACAGTAACTTTCGATGCTACAGTTACCCTAGATGCTCTCAGCAATTTGACCAATGGCGCTTTGACCAACACCGCAACTTTCACCGGTAACAATAAGAATACTAATGGAACTAATGTTGATAATAATAGAAATTATACCGATAGCGTTAAGATTCCAATTGCTTCTTCTACTTACGTTCCAAAGTTTATAAAAACTTTACGTAATAACACAACTAATCCTAATGGTTCTTTTACTACTGCAGCTACTGCTAAAAAAGGCGATGTTATTGATTACAGAATTCAACTCTCAAATACTGGTACTGATAGTTTAAAGAGTGCCACCTTTAGTGATACTTTGCCAGAAAGTCTTAAATTAAATGATGGATCAATTAAAGTAACTAATAACGGTATTGTTACTCAAACTCCAAGTTCATTATCATTCAATTTAAGCTCATATAGTTCTCCTATTACCATCGATTTTCAAGCTACAGTCACGAGTGTCAAAAAAACAACCTTTTCTAATATTGCGGTCCTAGACAATATCAAAACTAGTTCTGGCTTATCATACAATAATTATGAATCAAAGGCTGCAGTGTTAAATATCACTGAAACTGCACCAACTATGTCAATTGACGATTTTCCGTCATCCATTGATTTTGGTAGTATCAATTCGGATGGGCCAAAAAGAATGTTATCAAACATAAAAACTAACGGTAGGTTAGTGGTCACTCATACCAGTGACACACCATTCCAAATCACTGTAGGTTATGACAATGATGGCAGTGCGGCTATAGCTACCCATGATTCCAATGGTGATATCATACAGAAACTTGTTCAAACTAATAACGATGCTCTATATTTCAATCAAAACAGAAATAACTATGAAGAAAATTGGACTCCAATTTCCACTACTGGTATTCCAATTAAATCTGATGGTTTCTCAGGCTCGGTTAATCAAGAAGATTTAACCCAATATATCGATACTGGTAAATGGAAATTACTAGTTCCAGCTGGAACTAGTGCGGGACAGTACAATGGTACAATTACATGGGGGATTGCTGACTCGCTTTAAAAATAAAAGGGCCTAAATCAAATCGTGTTGATGAGAACCATTTCTAAGAATCATGCCTTAATTGATATGATTCTTTTTTTTCGCCCTTATAAATTGAATTCATATAAAAAATGTCTTCGACTCTTAAACTCAAAATGACCACGCTTTAGTAACTTGCTTTTTCTATTGATTCTTTAAAAAAATATTGTACAGAGCTGGTACCCCCCTTACTTTTCTTGGCTGTTAAGTAATTGTACCTACTATATTTTTTATTCAATTATGTTTTGAACTTCGATCGTAACTTTGTGGTAAAAAAAAACGTGTCGATAAAATAATCTACCAACACGATAAAGTGTAAACCAATTTTTAGTTTGCCTGTTTCACCATATCAACATTAATTTCAGCTTCAGAAGAAATCAAGTTGATGACATATTCAATCGTCTCACTATCATCCCAATCAGCAGAAAGGTCAAGATAAGCCTCTCGTCCATCCTGCAAAGATACATCTAAATAATAAGGTGTTGGTAAATGAAACATAATTTTAGTTGGAGCATTGAACGATCCGCCAAGAATATTAGCCGGCGCATTCATCTCCTGACCCACAACCACTGTTGCGCTTTTAATATCAGTTAATTTGAAGCTTTCCTGACTCTCACTAAAGGGGAATAAAACTGACTGCAATCTAACGCTATAATTTTGATAATTGAAACTACGGATCTCTTCCTCATTGATATCCCAATATCCGTAATAATCGACCATACTACGTGCATACAGCGACGCCACGATAACTACTGCTGCAGCACCTAAAATCACGGCTAAGAGCATTAATTTGGTAAATATGAACACTACGATTCCTATTATTAATCCGATAGCTAAACTAACTATCATTGGTACATTATTGATCTTTCGACCAAAGGCAATCCTATCCATTAATAATTCTCTCTTCTAATAATTGTTTGCTAAAGTATAATTTTATACTTTTCAAAGCTCGATTGGAAATATAAAAATGCCAATTTAGATATAATAGAAAGATAATTTAAGTTAAAGGTGGCAATCGCATGCGCTCAATTTTAATTTTCCCCGAAATGTATAACTACGAAGCAATTCAAAAAGTCAGACAGCAATTTGATCCGTTATCCGAAAATATTCATCCCCATATCACGTTAGTCTTTCCTCTTGAAAGTAATTTAACTAATGAAGACCTCGCTCAAATCGTAACTCAACGAATAAAAGGCACAAAATCATTTCCAGTTACTTTTGACAAGTTAGGTTCTGATGGCAATGGTTATATCTGGTTGGAGGCTAGTCACGGTCAAGAACGTTTAATTAAATTACATGACTTACTCTATCAAGATGATAATTTGAAACCATTTTTACAGACTGACTTAAAATACATCCCTCACATCACCTTGGGAAAAGTTGATCCACTTCAAAGTGCCCAAATACTCGCTAATTTAGCAATCAAAGAATTAACCTTCTCTACTTATATCGACCAAGTAGAAATCGAAACTATTTTAGATAACAATGATTCCAAAATCATTTTTCGCCAATCGCTAAAAGATTGAACATACTTGATATTAATCAATTAATAACTCTCCAAGTTACTTTATACTCAGTTTATCAATTAAAAGCGAGGTAAAGGACATGTCACAAATCAAAGATTACTTAACCGAAAACAAAGATCAATTGGATACATTTACATCAGCAATCACTCGAGCTCATGGTAAGAATCATCCGGAAGTCTTCGAAGTGAGAGATATCTTCGTCAACATCGAACAAAAAATTGCTCACGGCGATGAAAACTTAACCGCTGACTTCAATCGCTTAACTGATGTCACAAATAACTTTGCCATACCTAATGATGTTTGCCCTGTATTTCAGGCAACCTACCAAATGCTTTCAGAAATGAACCATCTGGTTGTATAAAAAACTAAAAGAGCAGTCGATAATTTCCAATCTGGATTTTATCGACTGCTCTTTACTATTGATATTTATTTTAAAGGGAACGAATTACATCATTCCGCCCATACCACCAGCAGCTGGGTTAGCAGCAGGTGCAGCAGGTGCATTTTCGTCAGGTTTGTCAGCAACAACAGCTTCAGTTGTCAACAATAATGAAGCAACACTGGCTGCGTTTTGTAAGGCTGAACGTGTAACCTTAGTTGGGTCAATGATTCCGGCATCAACCATGTTTTCCCACTTGTTCGTAGCGGCATTGTAACCAATTTCGTTCTTTTCATTCTTGATATGTTCAACGATAACTGAACCTTCCATACCGGCATTTTCAGCGATTTGGCGAAGTGGTTCTTCAAGAGCACGGGCAACGATGTTGATACCTGTTTGAACGTCTCCTTCTTCGCTAAGAGCGTTAACCTTGTCCAAAACGTTCATCAAAGCTGTACCACCACCAGCAACGTAGCCTTCTTCAACAGCGGCACGTGTAGCGTTTAGGGCATCTTCAATTCTGTACTTACGTTCTTTCAATTCCGTTTCAGTAGCAGCACCAACTTTAACAACGGCCACACCACCAGCTAATTTAGCTAGACGTTCTTGAAGCTTTTCTTTGTCAAAGTCTGAAGTTGTTTCACTGATTTGTTTCTTGATCAATTCAACACGTTCACTGATAGCATCTTTGTCACCAGAACCTTCAACAATAGTTGTGTTGTCCTTTGTAACTGTAACTTTACCAGCTTGACCTAATTGGTCCATAGTTGTGTCTTTTAGTTCAAGGCCAAGATCAGAAGTAATAACTGTACCACCAGTCAATGTAGCGATATCTTCTAGTTGAGCCTTACGACGGTCACCAAAACCAGGAGCCTTAACAGCAACAACGTTGAAAGTACCACGAATCTTGTTCAATACAAGTGTTGGCAAAGCTTCACCTTCAATATCATCAGCAATGATCAAAAGTGCTTTACCTTGTTGAACAATCTTTTGTAGCAATGGCAAGATATCTTGGATATTTGAAATCTTCTTGTCAGTAATCAAGATATAAGGGTTATCAAGGTCAGCTTCCATCTTATCGTTGTCTGTAACCATGTATTGTGAAATGTATCCACGATCGAATTGCATACCTTCAACAACGTCAAGTGTTGTATCAATACCTTTTGATTCTTCAATTGTGATAACACCATCGTTACCAACTTTTTCCATAGCGTCGGCAATCAAATTACCAACTTCTGGGTCAGCTGAAGAAACTGAAGCTACTTGAGCAATATCTTTCTTACCTGAAACTTTGTGTGAAATATTGTGAAGTTCGTCAACAGCGGCGTTTGTAGCCTTTTCGATACCTGTTCTGATACCAACAGGGTTAGCACCGGCTGTAACGTTCTTCATACCTTCTTTAACGATTGCTTGTGTTAAAACAGTAGCTGTAGTAGTACCGTCACCAGCAATATCGTTAGTCTTTGAAGCTACTTCGGAAACTAACTTAGCACCCATGTTTTCGAAGTGGTCTTCCAATTCAATACTCTTAGCGATTGTTACACCATCATTTGTGATTTCTGGTGAACCATAGCTCTTTTCAAGAACAACGTTTCTACCTTTAGGTCCGATTGTTGTCTTAACTGTGTCAGCTAGTTTGTTAACACCATCTAGCATCTTTGAACGTGCATCTTCTGAAAATTTAATTTCTTTAGCCATTAATTTTCACACTCCATAATTTAAAATATATTTTTTCTTGTTTAATTTCGATTAATCAACGATTGCCATGATATCTTTTTCATGAAGGATCAAATATTCGTTATCTTCGTATTTAACTGTTGAGCCTGAGTACTTGTCAAAAAGAACTTTGTCACCCTTTTTAACGTTCATTGGCAACTTAGTACCATTATCAGCAACTAAGCCTTCACCAACGGCAACAACCTCTGCTGTTTGAGGCTTTTCTTTAGCGTTGTTTGCTAAAACAATGCCACCGACTGTCTTTTCTTCTTCTTTATCGACTGTTACAATGACTCTATCTCCAAGTGGTTTTAACAATTTAAATACCTCCAATATATTACCTTAATGTTTTTTTAGCACTCAACTATCTGTTGTGCTAATCACAAGTTTTATATTAACATTATATTGTGAAGTTGCAAGTATTTACCTTTAAAAAAATGGAGGAAATTATGTCCTATCGTACAAATCAGTTTTTCACATTGCTGGCCTATATTTTGTTGCTGTCAGTTGGTAGTTTTTTATCGATCCTCAAAATAACTGGCACAGCATATTTTGCCACAATCACCGTTGCGGCTTTGGTCGTTACTGGAATCATGATGTATTTGGTCAAACAAAGTGGTCCATTAGAGTTTGAGAAAAAAACTGACCTGAATCATGCTCTCCAATGGATAATTATCGGAACCTTGGGGGCATTGGTCGTTCAATTTGGAATTGGCTTTGCGGATAAATTAATTTTTCACGTCAGTACAGAATCACAAAATACGCTCAACTTGTTATTGATGGTCAAAGCTTATCCATATTACTTTCTTTACGTTATGATTGCCGCCCCTATCATGGAGGAGATCATCTTCCGGCGCGTCTTCTTTGCTAACTTGATCAAACCAACTAATATTTACGTTGCTGCGATTATCGCTGCGTTTCTCTTTGCTTTTATGCATCAAGACACTCGGTTCTTAGTATATGTCTGTATGGGACTTTGGTTCTCATATGTTTACTACAAATCTCAAAATATTTATATCAGTGCCGGCAGCCATATCGTTATGAATGCAATTGTTTTAACTTTGCAGATCATCTAAAAAAAAGCCTACCGATTTTTCTCGGCGGGCTTTTTGTGTGTGTTTAAATTGTTTCTAACTACACGGAGTTTTCTCATCAGTCCCCACGTGTATAAGCTGCAACGTACTTGGCACGTTTTTCTTCGTCAAATTCCTTCTCACTTTTGGCAATAATGACGGTCGCAAGTGAATTTCCGACAACGTTAACGGCAGTACGTCCCATATCTACGAGACGGTCGATACCCGCAATGAAGGTCAAACCTTGCATTGGTACACCGATAGTCGATACTGTGGCTAGGAGTACAACAAACGATGCTCCAGGAACTCCGGCCATCCCCTTAGATGTTAACATCAATACCACCACAAGGGTAATTTGTTGCCCTAAAGAAAGGTGAATATTATACGCTTGAGCTAAGAATAAAGCGGCTAAAGATTGATAGATAGCAGAACCATCTAAATTAAAAGTATATCCGGTCGGAATAACGAAAGATACGATTCCCTTTGATGATCCATAGTCTTGCATCTTTTTCATCATCTTTGGTAAAGCAGCTTCCGAACTGGCAGTAGTAAAAGCTAACATAACTTCATTTTCGATGATCCTAAATAATTCATAAAATCTTACGTGGAATAAGTGTCCTACGGCAGCCATTATCACAAAGACAAAGAATGCCATCGTTGCGTAAGCTATCACGATAAAAAGTGCCAAAGGTTTCAAAGAATTGAAGCCCATTTCTCCAACTGTAACTCCAATCAAAGCACAGACACCAATCGGTGCTAAACGCATTACCCAGTTAGTAACTTTAAACATAACATTGGCAACGGCATTCAGCGTATCGGTGATAATTTGACCTTGCTTGCCGATTGAAGCTGTTCCTAATCCAAACAGAACTGAGAAGAAAATAATTGGTAACATGTCACCCTTACCGAGTGATGCAAAAATATTGGTTGGGATAATACTCATGAGAATCGACCAAATTCCCGAATGTTTAGCTGTTTTGGCAGTAGCAGCATATTGACTAATATCCGAACCTTTTAGGCTGTGAATATCAATATATGTACCAGGATGCGTAACATTAGCAACTAAAATACCAATAATGATCGCTAATGTTGTCATAATCTCAAAATAAACTAAAGTCTTTAAACCGATCCGACCTAATTTTTTGATATCGCCCATATTGGCAATACCCACGGTCAAACAGGAGATAACAATTGGCAAAACAATCATTTGAATCATTGAGATAAACATAGTCCCAATGTTCTGCATTACTTGAATGGCGGCTTTATTTTGATAAAAAATTTGTCCTAAGACAATTCCCAAGATCAGGCCAATAATAATTTGCCACCCTAAACTGACTCGAAAAAATCGTTGTTTCTGCAATTTTAAGTCCCCTTTTTTGAAATCTTAATTTTAATTATAGATGACTTTTTAAAGAATGGGGAATTGTTAACGGTTCCAAATTAAATATTTTTTTATTTTATTAAAATGTACGAACTAAATAAATAGTCTTTACCAAGATAGTTCTACTTTTGCTTAAATTTTCATTAAAAAAATACAGAATATACGGATTTATTTTTCCGCTATTCTGTATTGATGAACGATTTTTAGTTTTTTTCTTAAAATTGAGTTTACTTTTCGCCAGATTCTGAAGCGATGATATCCAAGTCACCTGACAAAGTCCAAGCATCAACTGTGGCTGGAACAATCAAGTGGATACCCTTCTTCAAATCATAATCTTGGCCATCAACTGTAATCTTACCAGTACCATTTAGAACTGAGATCAAAGTGTATTTGCCAATTTGATGGTGAAGCTCAACAGGTTCTTTGATCTCCCAGTGATAAACTGAGAAGAATGGTGAAATTGGTGGTTGAACAAAGGTTGTGAACTTGTTTTGGCCGACTTGTTTGGATTCAATATCAAGTTGAGGATCTTTATGAGGCACGGTAATAGTATCCTCAGATTGTTTGATATGTAGATCACGTTTCTTTCCAGTAGTCTTATCAACCCGATCATAGTCATACAAACGATATGTTGTATCACTGCTTTGTTGGGTTTCTAAGACCATGATCCCCTTATTTAAGGCATGAACCGTTCCACTTGGTACATAGTAGAATTCGCCCGCCTTAACTGGGACTTTTCTCAAAAGATGATCCCAATCGCCTGATTCGATCATTTGGTCAAGTTCAGCTTTATTCTTAGCATTGTGACCATAGATCAAATATGAATTAGGCTCAGCATCGATGATATACCAGCATTCTGTCTTACCTAATTCATGTTCATGCTCAGCTGCATAGGCATTGTCTGGATGAACTTGAACTGAAAGACTGGCTTCAGCATCTAAGATCTTAGTTAACAAAGGAAAAACTTTGCCTTCTGGATTACCAAATAATTCGCTGTGATTTTTCCAAAGGTCATCAACATATTGTCCAGCAAATTCGCCATTTTCGACTTGTGATCTACCATGTGGATGTCCAGAAATTGCCCAACATTCACCAATCGTGCCATCAGGAATATCATAGCCAAACTTAGTTGCTAATTTTCTGCCACCCCAGATTTTTTCGTGGAAGACAGGTTTCAAGAATAATGGTTCACTCATTATAATTCCCCCCAAAGGATTTTAATTTGTTTCTTCTGTCATTGACTTATCACGGTCTAAGAAGAAGATCAACGTCTGCAATTCATTTGCCAAATCGACATAATGAACGCGGATACTACTTGGTACATTGATAATAACCGGTGTAAAGTTTAAGATACCGCGAACGCCAGCCTCGGCTAACTGATCAGCGGTCGTTTGGGCAGCGTTAGATGAAACTGTCAAAATGCAGACATCGATCTGTTGCAAGTTAAGTTGTTCTTTCAGTTCGCTAATATAGTAAACTGGTACGCCACTCTTAACTGTACCGACAATTTCCTTATTGATATCAAAAGCTGCCGCAATTCGCACATTATTAGTCCGAGAAAAGTTATAATTTAGTAAGGCGTTACCTAAATTACCAACTCCCACTAATGCGACGTTGGTTCGTTTATCTTGATTCAAGAGCTTCTTAAAGAAAGCCACTAAATCGTTTACATCGTAACCGTAGCCACGTTTCCCAAGTGCACCTAGATATGAGAAGTCACGTCTAATTGTAGCACTATCTATCTTGACCCCTTCTGATAATTCGCCAGAGGAGATTTTTTTTGTGCCTTCATCCTTGAGAAATTGAAAGTAACGATAATAAATTGGTAAACGCTTTATTGTTGCGTTTGGAACTGTTGTTTTTGTCATAATTTACCACCATATGTGTGTCATTTCACTAACATTTATAGTAAATAAAAATCCAAAAAAACGCAATACGTTAAACCTATAAAGGCACAAATTATTAATTAATGATAAAATTGTGAAGACATAAAGGAGTTATATTTTGATTTTATTACAAGCACAGAACATTACGAAAAATTTTGGTACCAAAAAACTTTTTTCCAATGTCAGTTTTGAAATCCAAGACAATAGCCGAATCGGTTTAGTTGGACGTAACGGCGTTGGAAAATCTACTTTGCTGAAGATCATTTCAGATCAAGAAAGTTATAACAGCGGCAATATTGCGTTGAAAAAAGACACCAATATTGGCTATTTAGCACAGGATTCAGGTCTGAACAGCGATAATCAAATTTTCTTAGAATTGGAAAAGGTATTTGACTACCTCAAAGAACAAGAAAAAAGGATGCACGCACTTGAAGAAAAATTAGCTGATCCTAATGCTGATGATTACGAAGATATCTTAAAACAATATGATCAACTACAAAATACTTTTCGCCAAGAAAATGGTTACGGTTATCAATCAGAAATCCGCAGTGTCCTAAAGGGCTTCGGTTTTGAGGAAGAAGTTTGGCAAAATAAAGTCTCGACGCTTTCTGGTGGTGAAAGGTCACGTTTAGCGATGGCTAAAATGCTCTTGGAACACCACGATATCTTACTCTTGGATGAACCGACCAACCATTTGGATATCAACACGGTTGAATGGCTAGAAAATTATTTAAAGGGCTATCGAGGTGCTCTAGTCATCGTCTCTCATGACCAGTACTTCTTAGATAAGGTCGCCAATGAGATCGTCGAGATCAATCAGCATTCCTCAACTCACTATTCCGGCAATTATAGTTTCTACCTGCAAGAAAAGAAAAAGAATCAAGACATTGCTTGGAAACATTATGAAGAGCAACAGGCTGAAATCAAGAAGGCCGAAGAGTACATTCAAAAAAATATCGTTCGTGCATCAACTACTAAGATGGCTCAAAGTCGTCGTAAAAAGTTGGAACATATGGATGTTTTGGAAAAACCTGGCAGTGACCAAGGCTCAGTCCACTTCTCATTCAATATCGATAAAGAAAGTGGTAATGACGTGCTTTTGGTTAAAGATGCAGCCATTGGCTATGATGATCAGATCATGTCTGAGCCAATCAATCTGGATGTAAAAAAAGGTGAACGAGTTGGTATCATTGGTCCTAACGGAATCGGCAAGTCAACTTTTCTCAAATCAATTTTGAATAAGATACCTTTAATCAAGGGTACTAGCCAATTCGGCGCCAACGTTCAAGTCGGTTACTACGATCAAAATTTGAAGGGCCTAGATCCTAAAAAAGACGTGTTGCACGAAATCTGGGATCAATACCCACGTCTCGATGAACAAGTTATCCGCAATAAATTAGGTGCCTTTCTATTCAGTGGCGACGATGTCTTGAAACCTGTCGCGGGACTATCTGGTGGTGAAAAAGCACGTTTGACGCTCACTAAGTTGTCGATGGAAAACAATAATTTCTTGATTATGGATGAGCCAACTAACCACTTAGATATTGATAGCAAGGAAGTGCTTGAAGATGCCTTAAAGAGCTTCCCTGGCACCGTCCTCTTCGTTTCACATGATCGTTACCTCTTGAACACTTTAGCCAACAGGATCGTCGATATTAGCCCTCACGGCAGTACAATTTATCTGGGTGATTATGATTATTATCTGGAAAAAACGACTGAACAAGCTGCTCCAACTCAAACAGCTCAAGCTTCCAACAACGTTAGTGAGAAAAAAATTGAGTATCAACAATCAAAAGAGCAACAAAAACAAGAACGGAAGTTGCGTCGACAAGTTGACGATTTGGAACAACAATTAACTGAACTAGAAGATAAAACTAAAGCTATTCAGGCCGAAATGACTAAAGAAGAAAATATCACTTCGTACAGTAAATTAGCTGATCTGCAAAAAGAGTTGGATGAAGTCTCGGCTAAACAAGATCAGATTGAAGAAGAATGGACTGAAAAGTCGATTGAATTGGAAGATTTCAAAGATCAAGAATAAATTACAATCATTACCAACAAATAAATTCTTTGAACGATGACTTTTATTTGCTATAACAATTTTAATTTGATATTGTGAATAAAATTATATTAATAAAGAGGACCTATGAAAACAAAACGAGATAACTTTATCATTCGCTTTTTTAAGGGTGTGATCATCGCTTTAGGATTCATTCTTCCGGGGGTTTCTGGGGGCGCTTTAGCCGCAATTTTAGGAGTTTATGAACGGATGCTGACCTTTATGGCTCATGTCCGCGACAACTTCAGACGAGATTTTCTCTACTTCGTTCCTATTGGTATCGGTGGAATCGTCGGTATCGGCCTATTATCAAATCCTTTAGAATATTTATTAGAGAATCACCAAATGGTTGTTCTCTGGGCTTTTGCCGGGATCATCTTTGGAACCTTGCCAACCTTGGTAATTGAATCAACTTCACGGACTAAACGAGACCGAATCGATCTGCTTTGGTTCTTCTCCATGCTGATTGGTGGCGGAATATTCTTATTCTTCATTAGTGAGATCTTAGGCACAATTCCTGCCAATTTCTTCGGTTTTATCGTTGCTGGGGCTCTGATTGCTTTAGGAGTATTAGTGCCCGGATTAAGTTCTTCCAACCTTCTTCTGATTATTGGGTTATATGGACCAATGTTAAAAGGCTTTAAGAACTTTGACTTGGGAGTCTTTTTACCAATCGCCATTGGTGGAGCGATTACCGTTTTGACCTTTTCCAAAGCTATGGAAAGTATTATCCGCCATCATCACTCACGGGTATACCATTTTATCCTTGGTATCGTCATCGCTAGTACGATTTTAATTTTGGTACCTAATCCTTATATCAATGGTGGTATATCCTATCAAAATACCTCGTTGATCGATTGGACCATTGGCCTAGTTTTATTCTTGATTGGAATCATCTTAGGTTTATTGATGAGCCGTTTTGAAAATATGGCTAAAAGCTAATCAAAGCAAAAGCACTGTATTTACTCGAGTTTTCGAATAAACGCAGTGCTTTTTTAATTGCCTAAGTTTCCCGGTATTCCTAATGAGATTCTCGCATACCGGCTCATCATTGAAATATCCCAGACTGGATACCACACTAGTTCCACTACACACTTATCGATACCATCGACTGATTCACTGGCCTCTTTGATCGCATCATCTAACATGTCACTCAAGGGACAACCCATTGTCGTCAAGGTCATGGTTACAGTTGCCTTGTTTCCTTCAACTTTTACACCATAGATCAACCCTAAATTAACTAGGTCAATTCCTAGTTCCGGGTCGATCACATCTTCCAGTGCTTCCATGACCAGTTTTTCTTTTTCTGTCATTTTCTCTGTCATAATAATATCCTCTAGCCGATCGAACCTTCCATTTCATAACTGATCAAACGGTTCAATTCTACGGCATATTCCATTGGCAGTTTTTTGGTGAATGGTTCCACAAAGCCCATCACGATCATCTCGGTAGCTTTAGCTTCCGAAATACCACGGCTCATCAGATAATAAAGCTGTTCCTCTGAGATCTTCGAGACTCTAGCTTCGTGCTCCATCGAAACATTCGCATTATCGATTTCATTATAAGGGATCGTATCAGATGATGACTGATCATCCATGATGATCGTATCGCATTCAACGTGAGCTTTGGAGCCATCAGAATGTTTCCCAAAACGCACTGTTCCACGATAATCGACTGAACCTCCAGTTTTAGCGATTGACTTGGAAACAATCGAACTAGAAGTATTCTTGGCATTATGAATCATTCTAGCTCCAGAATCTTGATGGATACCGTTACTAGCTACGGCGATTGAAAGCATCGTTCCTCGGGCATTTTCACCATTCAAATAAACACTGGGATACTTCATCGTGACTTTGGAACCTAAGTTACCATCGACCCACTCCATGGTGGCGTTCTCTTCGGCTGCGGCTCGTTTAGTCTCTAGACTATAAACATTATCCGACCAGTTTTGAATCGTCGTATAACGGCAATAAGCGTCCTTTTGAACATTAACTTCTACTACTGCCGCATGCAAGCTATCCGAAGAATAGTTAGGAGCAGTACAGCCTTCAACGTAATCGACTTTAGCTCCCTCATCAACGATGATCAACGTCCGTTCAAATTGTCCAGAGTTCTCTGAATTCAAGCGGAAATACGACTGGATTGGGATATCAGTTCTAACGCCTTTTGGCACATAGATAAAGGAACCACCAGACCAAACAGCACCGTTTAAGGCCGCAAATTTATTATCTGTCGGTTGGACTAATTTACCGAACCATTTCTTGAATAACTCTGGGTACTCTTTTAGAGCAGTATCAGTATCGGTGAAGATGATCCCTAATTTGGCAAATTCTTCACGCATGTTGTGATAGACAACTTCTGATTCATACTGGGCAGAAGAGCCGCCTAGATACTTCCGTTCAGCTTCAGGGACCCCTAAGCGGTCAAAAGTTTCTTTCATCTTGTCAGGTACATCGTCCCAATCACGATATTTTTTATCGGTCATCTTTTGATAATAAAGCATATTCTCAAGGTCTAAATCCGATAGATCTGGTCCAAACGGTGGCATGGCCATCTTTTGATAGGCCGCAAATGACTTCAAGCGATAATCTAACATCCACTGAGGTTCATTTTTAGCGGCTGAGATCTCTCTGACTGTCTCTTCTCTTAAACCACGACCAGTTGAGAATTTAGGCTTGATATCATCATGAAAACCATATTCATAATCAGAATCATTTAGATCAATCATCGCTCTCATCTCCTAACGCTTTTCGTAAAGCCCACCAACACAAAGTGGCACATTTGATTCGGGCGGGGAATTGCATGATGCTCGAAAGGATCGCCGCATCACCTAGTTTATCTAATTCAGCTTGTGAGTGTTCTTTGCCCATGACCATATCGGAAAAAATATGGGCCATCTCCAAACTCTGTGCCTTAGTTTTATTCAAGACTGCATCAGTCATCATACTAGCTGAAGATTGACTGATCGTGCAGCCTTCACCAGTAAAGCCAATATCGGTGATCGTGTCATCGGTAACTTTTAATTCTAAGTTGATCACGTCTCCACAAGTTGGATTTTTCAAAGTTATTTTATTAGTCGCTTCAGGTAAGCTCTGTTTGTGATGAGGATGTTCTGAGTGGTCCAAAATAACTTCTCGATATAAATTATTCAAACCTTTTAAACTCATACTTTAAAGAACTCCTTTGTCTCACAGATTGCCCGAACTAATGTGTCCGCATCCTGCTTATTATTATAAATATAAAAACTAGCTCTAGCCGTGGCCGTCACATCCAGATACTTCATCAAAGGCTGAGCACAATGATGGCCAGCTCGAATGGCTACTCCCTCCATATCTAACGCTGTGGCTAGATCATGTGGGTGCAGATCAGCTAGGTTAAAGGAAATAACGCCACTGTGTAATTGAGGATCATGTGGGCCATAGACGGTTAAACCATCGATATTCAACAGTTTAGGTAAAACGTAACTGACTAACTCTTGTTCATAGTCGACGATCTTGTCCATACCGATTGCTTCCAGATAGTCAATGGCCTGTCCTAAACCGATCGCACCAGCCACATTTTGAGTTCCCGCTTCAAATTTCCAAGGGATATCGGCCCAGGAACTCTGAAATTTCTCGACGAAATTGATCATCTCACCACCGTATTGATAAGGCGGCATCGCGTTTAGAAGTTGAGCTTTGCCATATAAGACACCAATACCCATCGGTGCTAACATCTTATGTCCAGAGAAAGCATAGAAATCAGCGTCTAGTGCTTGAACATCTACTGGCAAATGGGGAACTGCTTGAGCACCATCTACGACTATCACCCCACCATTTTCATGCGTTAGAGCGGCCAATTGCTTGATATCATTTGTGACACCTAAAACATTACTAGCATGGGCAACGGCAACGATCTTCGTCTTAGTAGTGATCTTATCTTTTGCATCGTTCATATCTAACTGTCCATCGGCAGTCAGTTTGATATATTTCAACACCGCTTTTTTACGTTTTGCCAGCTGTTGCCATGGAATTAAATTACTGTGATGTTCCATATAGGTGATCACGATCTCATCGCCAGCGTGGATATTTTCTTGTCCGTAAGTACTAGCGACTAAATTCAAACTATCAGTGGCACCTTTAGTAAAAATAATTTCTTTACTCTCTTTGGCATTGATAAACTTTTGGACTTTTTTTCGAGCTAATTCAAATGCTTCAGTTGCTCTTTGTCCTAGAGTATGAACGCCTCGATGAGTGTTGGCATTGTCATTTTTATAATAGTGCATCAATTCATCGAGCACTTGATTTGGTTTTTGACTGGTCGCAGCACTATCTAAGTAAACTAATGGTTCATCGTTTACGGTTTGATCAAGAATTGGGAAATCACTTCGTATTGTCTGAAATTGTTTGTCCATCAGCTAATTTCCTCTCAATCGTTTCAATTAATTGTTCCCGAATAGTCTGGGAAGGGATCGACATTAAGACATCTCCTAAGAAGCCTCGAATGACCATCCGTTTGGCCGTATTCCGATCGATCCCCCGACTCATCAAATAGTAGAGCTGCTTTTGATCAACTTGACCGACACTAGCGGCATGACCAGCTAAAACATCATTTTCATCGATCAATAAGATTGGATTAGCATCACCGTGAGCTTTGGATGACATCATCATCACTCGATTTTGTTGTTCGGCGTTAGCACCAGAAGCACCCTTGATAATATGGCCGATCCCATTGAAGATCAGTCTGGAACGATCCATGATCACGCCCCGTTGATTGATATTGCCGATTGAATGTTTGCCATAGTTAGTCACACGAGTATTTACGCCCTCTTGTTGGCGACCAGTTGTGATATCAACAACTTTGATCTCTGAATGAGCACCTTCGCCATACAGATCCGTATCAAAGTCAGCCACCGTATCGCCTGAATTCATCAAACCAATCGACCAGTCAACATAGGCATCACGATCGACATAAGCTCTACGGCTAATAACGGAAGTCACATTCTCACCAAGTTCATCGACTGCCGCATATTTAACGATACTATTAGGCATGGCCATGATCTCAACGATACTATTGGTGACACTCTTAGTTTCGCCACGAGTAGTTGTCTTTTGGATGAAAGAAAACTTCGAATTTTCACCAGCAATTATCAAAACATGTGCGACATTGGTCCGATCAGAATCTTGTTGTAAATTGACCTCGATCGGTTGTTCAACCACGGTATCCTTTGGTACATAGAGAAAGATACCTTGATTCAAATAAGCGGTATGGTAAGCAGTCAGTTTATTTTCATCAAACTTGACGACTTTTTCCATGTAATATTGCTTGATCAAATCTGGATAAACTAAAAGTGCTTCGAAGAGATCCATCAAAACATAATCTTGGTGGTCAGATGAAACTTTTGTAGCAATCTGACCGTTAGTTTCAGGCGTCAATTGCCAATTACGAAAATTGAATCGTTGAATTTGAGGCATGGGTAATTGCTCGATCAAAGCTTTTGCGGACTGTCTTTTTTGAGCAAACCAAGCCGGTTCATTACTTGTCATTGTCATAATATCCCCTTAATCATCGATCAAATTAACATCTAGTCCTAATTCATCTCGCAAACCAGCATAACCTTCATCTTCCAGCTTCTCGGCCAATGTGGCATCACCAGTTTTAACGATCTGACCATCCATCATTACATGTACGACGTCAGGTTTGATGTAATTCAATAATCGTTGATAATGCGTGATGATCAAAGCTCCAAAGTCACTGCCCCGCATCGAATTGACCCCTTTTGAGACAACTTTTAGAGCATCGATATCAAGTCCTGAATCGATCTCGTCTAGTAAAGCAAAACTAGGTTTGATCATCAGTAATTGTAAGATCTCATTACGCTTTTTCTCGCCACCAGAAAATCCTTCATTGAGATAACGTTCCGTCATCGCTTCACTCATATCTAATAAGGCCAAATTCTTATCGAGTTCTTTAAGAAAATCCATCACCGAGATCTTGTCATTTTCTGGTCTGCGGGCATTGATCGCTGCCCGTAAAAATTCGGCATTAGTGACACCAGGTATCTCAGCTGGATATTGCATCGCTAAGAAAAGCCCTTTTCGAGCACGTTGGTCGACAGGCATATCCAAAATACTTTCACCGTTCAAAATAATATCGCCCTGAGTGACGTGATAGTTTTTTTGACCCATGATCGTTTCGGAAAGCGTCGATTTACCAGTACCGTTTGGACCCATGATCGCATGGATCTGGCCCGTCTTCATCGACAGATTGACCCCTTTTAAGATCTCTTTACTAGTTTTTTTCTCTTCATCGATAACTTCAACGTGAAGATTTTTGATCAATAATTCGCCCATTTTTGTTCTCCTATTAGTAAGTCGTCATATAAATATTCTATTACAAACGCTTAGCTTAAAATAGCCATGAATAAACCATTCTAGATTTATTCATGACTATTTATTTTTGTAAAAAACTATTTTTAATTTTATAGGAAGTAGTTAACCGATTGTCGTCAATTATTTGAATTGAACGCGAATACTGACTTTCAAACGTTGCGTTGTTACCAGCCTTCAGCGTCTCCATCCCTAATAGGTCCTGATAGTGAAATACTTGTTTCATCGTAAATTGATTGCCTGACATTAATCCCAGAATAGGAAAATCATCCGTTTGATTGAAGATAAAGTGCATGACATTATTGAAAGTTATTTCATCGCTATTTTTAGGATTTGCGACAAAATCATTCACAGACACATCGGGAAACTTAAAATCAGTCGGATCAGTCAAGCCGCTGCCCCAATTCAATTCCCAGAACTTCAATTGACGATCGTACTTCACACGATGCCAAGATTCATAATTCAACGATGAAAAAGCATCCTGCGTTGATTCAAAAATTACCGCCACGTAATTATAAATTATCGAATCTTTGGAAAATGACACCTTAACAAAAGGAATAAAAATATGATTGGCATCAATAAAAGTATCAAAATCAACGATTTTTTCTAACAAGTAAGTTTTAATATCCGAAAGCTTTGCATCACGTTTTTGAATAAAATTAAACGCTGGAATTTCATAAACATGATGCTCATTGTTAGAAGTCTTGGTATAAATATTATCAGTTTGATCGTCATACTTCAAAATTACGTAAGAAATTTTCGTACTTGTTTTCATGAATACACCTACCACATATTAAACGATTCGCTATATATTTGAAACACACTCATTGGAATTATAATTCTTTGAAAATGAAAAAACTATTCCTGAGGAAAAATTAGTTAGAATCTTAATAGTTAGAAAATAAAAAAACCAAAGTTGTTATAACTTTGGATAGGTGGATTAGATGTTTTTATCGATTGGAATTATCTTACTTGGATGTTTGTATATTTACTTAAATCGTACGAAGGGCGATACTTAGGTATTTTGTAATGGCTTTGAGTTTTACTGTTTCTAAATCTTTGAAGGTACAAAAACAGGAACAACGAATAGTTAGCCAGCACAATCGTTTTACTGTTTCTTAATCTTTGAAGGTACAAAAACACTTCGATGGCTCGATCATTAAAACAGTCCGTTTTACTGTTTCTAAATCTTTGAAGGTACAAAAACCTCTCGTTCTTTTCAGATTCAGACTCAATCGTTTTACTGTTTCTAAATCTTTGAAGGTACAAAAACGGGGCTGGCGTCCAATCAGTATTAATATTTGTTTTACTGTTTCTAAATCTTTGAAGGTACAAAAACTAATAGATACTGATACTGCTAATGCTCATGGTTTTACTGTTTCTAAATCTTTGAAGGTACAAAAACGAAAGTTTGGAATTTAAGCCTTCATGTAACGTTTTACTGTTTCTAAATCTTTGAAGGTACAAAAACTTGTTTCGAATCGCTGATTATCGAAAAAGTGTTTTACTGTTTCTAAATCTTTGAAGGTACAAAAACCAAGCAAAAGTACGCTTAGTCATTCGCCCTGTTTTACTGTTTCTAAATCTTTGAAGGTACAAAAACAGCGACACTGGATAAATTGTCTTCAGCTGAGGTTTTACTGTTTCTAAATCTTTGAAGGTACAAAAACATTCGCTGTTATAAACTCGTAAGGCACTGTGTTTTACTGTTTCTAAATCTTTGAAGGTACAAAAACAATTGCTAGCACATTCGCTAGTTCATACATGTTTTACTGTTTCTAAATCTTTGAAGGTACAAAAACACGACAAATAATTCAACGACACTATTTGATGTTTTACTGTTTCTAAATCTTTGAAGGTACAAAAACAAGGAACGAAGCAAATTAGCACACGACAATATTTTACTGTTTCTAAATCTTTGAAGGTACAAAAACGTTTCTGGATCTGTAAAATTATAATCAGTAGTTTTACTGTTTCTAAATCTTTGAAGGTACAAAAACGCACCATTGATAAAATCATCAGCAGTGAATGTTTTACTGTTTCTAAATCTTTGAAGGTACAAAAACCTCTCGTTCTTTTCAGATTCAGACTCAATCGTTTTACTGTTTCTAAATCTTTGAAGGTACAAAAACGGGGCTGGCGTCCAATCAGTATTAATATTTGTTTTACTGTTTCTAAATCTTTGAAGGTACAAAAACATGGACATGTCGGCAGTAGAAGACATATCAGTTTTACTGTTTCTAAATCTTTGAAGGTACAAAAACCAGCAAACGATTATTAAAATGCTTGCATTAGTTTTACTGTTTCTAAATCTTTGAAGGTACAAAAACATCGGACCTTCCAGATGGAGACGTTGGAAAGTTTTACTGTTTCTAAATCTTTGAAGGTACAAAAACCTTGTCAGTTTTGAAGCTAACCCATTTTCTGTTTTACTGTTTCTAAATCTTTGAAGGTACAAAAACAGGTCTTTATTATCAGTTGCAAATAATGCTGTTTTACTGTTTCTAAATCTTTGAAGGTACAAAAACAAAAACCATTTTCTTATTTTGTCTAACTCTGTTTTACTGTTTCTAAATCTTTGAAGGTACAAAAACTCGGCTTGTATCTCATGCAGCGCATTGATTGGTTTTACTGTTTCTAAATCTTTGAAGGTACAAAAACTTACTGACGGTTACTTGACCATCAGACTTTGTTTTACTGTTTCTAAATCTTTGAAGGTACAAAAACTAGGCGACCGTTATAAAGACTTGGCAATTGGTTTTACTGTTTCTAAATCTTTGAAGGTACAAAAACATGCTTGTCTATCAAGATGAGGACAGTAACGTTTTACTGTTTCTAAATCTTTGAAGGTACAAAAACTGTATGGACTAACTGGTCATATTGGCATAAGTTTTACTGTTTCTAAATCTTTGAAGGTACAAAAACCTATAGGTTTAAAACTCGTGCTACTTGCTCGTTTTACTGTTTCTAAATCTTTGAAGGTACAAAAACCTCAAATTAAAAAAATCAACAAAATCAATCCTTCAAATATTTAGTTTCTGCATCAGAAATCAACTGTGAATCTAGGTCATACGACGTCTCGTAACCTAAAATTTCATTGATCACCTTTAATAATACCAAATCTTTATTAGAAATAAACACTTGGTTATCTTTTCCTACGAATGGCACTATTCTTTTCATAGATTTAACAAATTGATTTTCTGTTTGCAACAATTCATTAGGATAATGCATTTTAACAGAATTAAATAATTCTGGATTGGGTAATAATTGATGAAAATCTTTACTAGCAATTACCACTTTTTCAAGATCACTAGCTCCAATCGGTACTGAGTCCAAATTGTTGCCAAGATAAACAACTTTTAAATCATATTGATCAACCAAGTTTTGAATACGTTTCATAAAATCGAATTGGGCTGACTTTGAAATAAAACTATCCATATTATATAAAATCAACCAAACTGGTGTCCCATTATCCTGTAATTTGAACTTCAAAAAATTGAGAAATTCATCTAATAACACTTCGGTATCCATTAATTCCAATGGATAACTGGCAGATTTAGTTTCATAACTAATCAACAAATTATTTTTTAAGAATTCCAAATATGTATTGTTCTTAAACTCAATTCTCAGGTTATTAGAATATGTTTCTAACAATTTTTGTACAGCTATTTCCAATTTAAGTTGTTGGTTATTAATATTTTCAATTGAATAATCAACTTCTAGATTGCTATCAAGGCTATTCAAAAGATCAAACAATAATGACTCTTTCTTATAAATCATCTGATGATAAATGCTTTCTCTATTGTTTAAGAAATAAACAGTGTTGTTCTTCTTTGAAATTGGCTGTTCATCTACGAGTAATTCAATAGAATTTTCTCCATAAACATTTTCCAATAACTGTGGATCCTTATTGAAATAATAATAAAAGCTACGAAAGACTCGCCATAACTTTAACTGATCCATTCCAACGATATAAATGATGTCATCAAAATCAATATCCAGAAAATGACCATCTTCCAATTCAATTTTTAATCTCATATACTAACCAGCTCCTTATTTCCAACAAGGACCTCTTGCTTACTTCGACTTCCAACCAATATCTGCATATCATTGAATTGTTTTTCGCTTACTGCTATTAATCTGACTTCACCATGAACTGGAAGAAATTGTTTTAGATTTCTTTCATACTTTTTACTGGCTGCCCGATTTTGAATGGCTCGATAATAAACAGAATACTGCAACATTGTGAAACCACTTCTGATGAGTTCTTTTCTAAAGATTCGATACTGTCTTCTTTCATTTGGTGTATCAACAGGTAAATCAAACATACATAGCATTCTCATATTTTGATATTTCAACTTCTTTCACCCACAAAATTATTCAAATCAATTTTAATTAAAAGTTCTGGATCGTGTTCCTCCATTGATTCAATGAAACTTGCAACATATTCTTGCATTGAATTATCAATTGTCATTTTTTTATTCTGAATCTTAATTTTTTGATTCATAAATTCGATGATCTTTAGTCTCGACTCATAACTCAAATAATCTTGATCAGTAATTACAAATTCATTGATCCAATAATCCATTAACGGACGATACGGTTCCATCAAGTCATCCACTAAATTAAAACTATTAAATTCATTTCGATGAAAAATTCCTAACATGGTGACTAAGCCATTTCCAACCACGATTCTAGCCATGCAGGACCTAACAATCGCATAGCCAAAATTCATAGCAGCATTAATCACATTGTCATCATCCCTGGTAAACGATTTCCCATACAATGAGTCAAAATAAACTTTTGCGACATGACCTTCACGATTACTTGTATCTCCAACTAAAAGATCCTTGATTAAATCTTCCATCAAAAGTAATCTGCTCGCTTCAACTCCTGAATATCTCGCATAGTCAACCTGATTGTTCATTTTTTGTTCAATTACTTTTTGCCAAATCATTCCTTTTAAATCTGCGGTCCAACTTGCCTGCTTAATTACACGCTTAGAATAATGGTGATATTGTCCATAAGGTAAATATATTCCTACTGGCAAATATTTATCATCACAGATTACTAAACCAACATTATTTTGGCTCAAACTAGATAATAGCTTGGTCGTAATCAAGGTGCGATTTCCTTCCAAAACAATCATTGTAATATCGGACAAAGGAATATATACCTTAGTTTCTTTCTTTCTAACTTCCAGGTTATCTAGGCGCAACCTTAAAATATCTCCTTCTTTTACATGAACTATTCTCCATCCCAAAGCAATCACCTCCAGATTTTTTCGAAAAAAAAACCATCTATTTTTTCAAATAGATGGTAAATTCGGAATAAATCCTTATTTTTGTAGATCTTCAAAGATTTAGAAACAGTAAAACTAAATCTAAGTCGAATGAACGTTCAAACATATAAGGCGTCCCTTACGCCAATAATATTATCAATTTTAAAACAATTAATCAAGGATATCTTTAGGATTTTCGGACTCTTTCTCAAGATAATATGGATCACCTAAAATATTCGTATTAATTTTCCAAATTTTACAATTTTTAGGAACTAATCTTTTCTGAATCTGTTTTTTTGCATTTCCATATACTGGCCAATTTGTATCCTCATTATCCATCCGATCCACAGGTTTTAATTCGGCGTAGCCCTTTTGAGCGTCCTTTGTACGTGACCAGAACAGTAACTCAACTGCTTCACCTGTTTCCATATTCTCAACTTTAATCCGATCCTTACGATATAAGCTGAACATAAATTCTGAATCATCAGAGACTTTTTCATGTCTCTTAATGGATAGGTACTTATTCTTCTTGATGCCATATCCTTCATGACTATTGAATTTAAGGTCTGAATATTTAATACCCATTATTTCATATTCATTAGTTGCATGATTAAAGTATACGTCCGTTCGCCAAGGTTTTAATGATTGTAAAACAACATGTTTGCCTCTAGCATTTTCAGGTGTGATATCAATGTGAGAGCCTAATTTTTTATCTAGGTACTTGAGTTGCTTTATCACGGGGCCGTTACCATGTTTGGAATACTTTTTTAATAATCCATGATTTTGTCGATACAATTCAAATGGACTTATGTCTACCGATTTGACCTTGCCATTTTGCTGGGTTTGATCAATTTTTTCTGGATAATCAACTAGAATCTGTTCTATCATTTCAAAAGTTCTGGGATCATATTTAGCGAGCAAGAACTTTGTTTTATCTTTGTCGTAAACTTTCTTGAAATTCTTAAATCCATCCACCGAATAGATATCTTTTACTTTGGAGACAATATATTCTGCCGATTTTTTATCCTTAGAAAGTTGTCCCATTCTAGTGGAATAAATCGTTGCATCACTGACTTTACGATTCATTTTTTTATCAACTTGATGTGAAAACTTGATACGTTCATCAGCTGTCATAATTTCAGAAACAAAACCGTTATATGGCTGCTCATACATTGCCTTATCAAACTCTTCATCATCTAGTATTTCTCCAGTTTCAATATCGATTGATTTTTCTCCAACTTTAACTGGAAAAATGCTGGCACCTTTTTTCCACATTCTCAAGAATGGAGTCGCAGCAATTATTGAAGCATCAATAGCATGATGATGGAAAGTTTCTCTTGTCTTATCAATATGCCAATGTTTACGCATATTAGAAGTAAATTTTCCTCTAATCACGGTAACCTTAGTTTCTTCATTCTTCTCATTAAAGAATTCTTGCAAACTATTCAGTACAACCCTGGAGGAATAACGAGTATCGACTAAATTTCTAGCTATAAATCGCTTTCTGGTCTCGATATCACTAACATTCTCATTAAACAAATAGTTATGACGTTTATTTTTATCAAATCGAGGATTACCCGAAACAATCGCTTTAAATTTATCAAAACCAACACCATGACCTTCATTGAGAAATTCAAACGGAGTCTTTTGACCCTTGATTTGATTCATTGAGGAGAAACATAAAGTTTTATTGCTCAGACTATCATCAAAAGATATCGATTGTGGAATAATATGGTCAATCTCAAATTTGTCTGGATTATCGATCATTTCAACTGGATTGATTGTTTCTCCATTGTAAGGATCAATTTCATCTTGTTGATACCACAATCGAATAGAAGTTTGTAGCTTTCTACTCTTACTCAAAGCTATCTTAACTTTTCTCTCATCACCAACAGCAGATACGAAAGCTTCATATGCCTTATCTTTGGCAACTCGATTATTTTTTGGAATGTCTCAATTTGCTTTTTCGCATCGTCTAAATTCTTATCCCTAGGCATTTCGACAACCAAATAGTCTATGTGACCATATTTTTTCAAAACCGCATTTACTATTTTTAAAGCCTCTCTAACAGCCTTAGCAGCCACAGGATTATAAATATCACGAGCAATTTGTCGATAAGGTAAATACTTATTTGCAGCAAATTTCTTTGTATCTTTTTTAACTAATCCCAATTCATTTAATAGCGTCATTTGTTCAACTGGTCGTGACAGCATCGTTGGAATCAGCTCATTCATTGTCTTCAATGAGAAACGATGCCATTTATTATTCGTAGTAACATCAAAACTAGCTTTATTATCAACAATAAGTTGAACCAAATTCTCATCCAAAAAGTCATATTTTGAAACTAATTCTTGATTGATTCGTTTACGAATTTCTGCATTTTCTGTATTCAAAGTCAAAATAGGACTAAGTTCATCAATAAATTGCACTGGCCATTTATTTACATCAACATCAGCTTTGAGAAAGTCCTTATGAACCTTTCGATAAATCTTCATTGAGCTTATTTCAGGCTTATTTTGACTATCGATTCGATATCCTTTGATATCATCCTTTTCACAGCCAGTTATTTTTCGAATTAAATTTATCATATTTACACTCGTAGTGTTATGTCTTAATTCATCAATAATATCTTCTTTATCTGTCTGTGTAAGTTTTTCATCCTCATAACTTAAGATTCGTAGATTATTTAAATCATTTAAAACATTAAATAGCTGGGCGGTGTATGAGGCACCTGAAGCCCTCAATTCATCGGGGAAAATTTTATCATGACCAATCAATTCCTCAAATAAATTCTTTAAAGTTCGGCCATCTTCTTTATATATTCCATAATCTGTTCTTGATTTTTCACTACCCGGTCCTACAAAATAATCACGTTTTCGTGTCAAAATATCACAATATTGATCCTCAAAATCAGTTGTTAAAATATCTGGATAAAATTCTCTTTGCTTGGAAATAATCCGACGTGCTTCCTTTTCATAGTCAGCAGTTGGAAAAACATTCAGTAATACTTTCTGAGAATCAAGATCTTGATTGACAACTACTTTGCCACGAACTTCACCGAGCTCATTCAACCGTTTCAATTGAATTTCAGCAGGCGTTTTAGTTTTTAATTCTTGATTATTCAATCTTAGACTACTTGAATAATCCGTGCCAGTACCGTCGAAATCCGTATCAGCATCTTTCAAATCATAACTAATGCCCCTGTGCTTGACGATTTGATATAAACTTTCAGCTAATTCTTCTTTGGCTAATTGTTCAGACAATCCCTTAACTCTCAAGGCATAAGGATTAGCATTATTATTAGTCAATTCATCCACTAGGCCTACTTCTTTAAAGAGCTTCAAAGTATCTAGGCGACGTTGACGATTACGATTTAAAAGCCTTCTGGAACCACGCATACTACGGCGATCTTGGTTACCCTCAGCAATTTTAGCGTTAAACAATCTAGCGCCTAATTCAACTACCTTTCCTTGATCAATATTCAATACGCTAAAACCAACTGAAGCCACGCCAATATCTAACCCTAAACTGATTCTATCTCCCATCATATCAACCTCTAACAACAATTTTTTATAAGCTATAAGTAAAATATATCATAAAAATTATTGAATTTAGTAGGTTATTAAAAAAATGTCCTCGATTAAAAAATCGCAGGACATTTTTGGTTTATTCCATATCAAAATCTAAGCTAGGGTCAGCATTCAAATCTAAATCAGCAAAGTCTTTTTTATCATACTGAATCTGTGCCATTGCACCGATCATTGCCGCATTGTCGCCACAAAGTCTCAGTGGCGGGAAGACTAGTTCCATATCTAGATGACGGTTCTTGATTTCTTCTGCCAGTCGTTTTCTCAAGCCTTGATTAGCTGAAACTCCACCACCGACGACAAGTTGCTGAACGGGGTGTTGTTTCAAAGCTCTAAAGGTCTTATTCGTTAAGATATCTAAAACTGCTGCTTGAAAACTTGCTGCCAAATCATCTTTATTCAACTCTTGATGAATTTGATCGGCATGGTGAACAGTATTGATAAAAGCACTCTTCAAACCGCTGAAACTAAAGTCCAAATTATCTTCTTGAACCATAGCCCGAGGAAAATCAAAGGTATCTTGACCAATAGCAGCCATCTGATCGACTTTTTTACCAGCTGGATAGTTGATACCAAGTACCCGACCAATCTTGTCATAAGCTTCACCAACGGCATCATCTCGTGTATCGCCTAGGGTCTTAAAAACTCCTGGTGCAGTAACTAAGACTAATTCGGTGTGACCTCCGGAAACTAACAGTGACATGAATGGATATTTTAATTCTGTCACAAAATTAGCCGAATAAATATGGCCTGCTAAATGATTGACCTTGATCAAAGGTAGTTCATGAGCAAAGGCGACCGTTTTGGCGGCCATAATACCGATCAAAAGTGAACCTACTAATCCAGGTCCGTAAGTGACGGCAACGGCATCTAAATCATTATATCCGACCTTAGCTTCATCCAAAGCTAAATTGATGCACTTAGTAATCTCTTCAACATGATGGCGACTAGCGACTTCTGGAACCACTCCCCCAAAACGTTGATGACTTTTGATTTGTGTTGCAATAATATTTGCTAAAATCTCGTTACCGTTTTTGATGACTGCAACTGAAGTCTCATCACAGCTGCTTTCAAACGATAATATTAAGGTATCCTTTTTCACAATAATCTCCTCACAGATCAACCACCATTTCCCACGCATCATGATGATTTCTCAAATAATACTTTTTATGAACAGTCCGTACTTTAAAGCCAAAAGCATCGTATAAGGCTAAAGCTGAACTATTAGTAACATCTACTTCTAAAGACATTTTTTGATATTCGCGTTGTCGACAATACTTGAAAACTTGATTCAACAGTAAATGACCGATTCCTAAATTATGGTAATCTGCATGGACCGCTAAATTTGTAATATGAGCTTCTTTTTTATCACTCAAGGAAACACCAATAAAGGCAATCACTTTAGCTTGATCGACTAGCGACAAATAAAGTGCATTGCGATTATCTATTTCCATTTCCACAATATCAACTGGCCAAGGAACAGGTATCGGATAAATAGTCTCTTGGATTTTCATATATTGAATCGCATCTTTTTGAACTGCTTTTCTTAAGATAAAATGCTGGTCAGCTAAACGGACTTGTTGTTCTTCAAAATCAAATTTCGCTTTTTTATTAGAGAAAAAATTTTTAAACTTCTTCAACATAAGAAACATTGCCATTGTCCTTATGTCCTTGTTCATACCAATCATGTTCAGCTTGTGTCAAACGAAGGTAAGTTGGTACAAAGCTATCAATGTCAGTGACTGGTTTCTTCGACTCAGCTAACTGGGCAAGTTTAGCTGCATCAGGCAATGAATCTTCAGTTGTAAGGATCTTAGCGTTCGGAAATTGATTTTGAATTAATTCTTGGAGTCTTGGCGTTGCATTAATGAACTCTAATTGATCTTCATTATACTGTTCCAATTGGGCAAACAACTTTGCCATTGAAGTGTGATGATCACCAACAATGCTGACGAATTTATCACGTGAATTTTGATAAACTCCAGCAAAGGCATTGTCATTTCTAGCATCCATTAATGGCACTAAAATATGAGCTTTATCGCCATTGGCAGCTAAGAGTTCCAAACTGGAAACGCCAACTAGCTTTTTATTTAAGGTATCAGCTAGTGTCTTGGCGACTGTCACAGCAATTCTAACACCGGTATAAGAACCTGGTCCTTTAGCTACGGCAATCATATCAAGATCATTCACTGATAAATTGGCTTCACGCAAAGCCTTTTTAATATCTGGCAAAATAGTAATACTGTGAGTCTTCTTTTCGGTCGACTCCAAATGAGCTAAAACTTTACCATCAACTACGACCGCAACGGATAGCGGCTTATTAGATGTATCAAATGCTAATATTTTCATAATTATCCCTCATTCTTCATAAGACCTATTTTAACACAGAATTTTGCACAAAAAAAAACCGACCTTAACGGCCGATCTTACTAAACTTTGAACTATCGATCCACTTAAGGATGATATATAAGATACCAGTCTGGTAAATCAAACTGAATGCCTCTTTAGGAAGCCTTGGTACCAATAATGCTGGATATGGAACATGTGTCATCATGTGAATCCAAACTGTATTCATTCCGGTATTTACAATCAAAACAATTAAGAAAACTGCTAAGAAAGTTCTTAAGACGGTTACTTTGTGATTGTAAAGCACCAAGCCATAAATCAAACCTGCTACTAAAGCCGAAAAGGTGAATCCAATAAAGAAACCACCGGCTGAAGGCAACACTACGTTACTGATAATATCAGCTAACACATTTGCCAAAGCTGCTTTAAAAGGTCCAAAATAATACCCTAATAACCCAATTGAAAGAAAGCTAAACCCTACTTTCAAGATGTTACTTCCAAATGTTAATTGCGACAAGACGATCTGTAAAGCGATCAACAACGACATCCAGGTAACTTCTTGCACACTAATACTTGTACTTCTACTGTTCATAATCGACATCTCCTAAACGGAGCTGCCACCAGATATAGGCAAAAAGAGACATATATAAAGTGGCGAATGCGGAAACAAGATCGCGAGAAAACTCTTTGTCCGATGTTCACATTCCGTTCCATCAGCACTTAACGCCTTGAATCCTACCCCAAATTTTTATTACTCGTAAATAATACCACTTTTTTGAACACTGACAAGTGATTAGTTTCGGAAATTATTTATTTTTCCACTCTAATTGTGCTACAACGTTCAGAACGTCCCCATCCTTAATCCAATGAATAGATTTATTATTCGTATTATCAATTTTGGCATAAGCCACTGGTTCACTCTCCATATTTAACTCTTTATCATATTTGATATCCATGCTCTTTAAGCTGTGACTGCCGATAAAATCGAAGTCTAAGGTATCAACCATCCAATCGAAATAATATGAATTATTAACATGTTTATTAACATCAATATTGTAGTAACCGATATGTTGCGGTTGCTCAAAGTCGTAGCTGTCTGGAACTTTCAAACGATTAAACCGCTTCAGTTTGCTTGTTTCCTCGGCACCAAACTTATCAGCCAATCGGTCAGCAGCACTGACGATTTTACGTTCCTTGATATCGATCAAAACAAAAGCACTCTCAGCCTTTACAATCGTTGCACCAGTTTCATCTTCGATCCAAAAGTTTCGGTAGAAGAAATATTTGTTATAGCTAGTTGCTTGAGTAGTAATTTTCAGTTTCTGTCCTAGCTTAGGCATTTGCTCGATATCCATGTGATATTGGACGACGACCCAACCAAGACCTTCGTTTTGAACCATTTCAGTACTGTCAACGTCAGACTGATGTAATTGCTTCTCTGAAGTCAAGAGCATGATGTCGATCAAAGCAGATAGACGCATCTCGCCAGAAAAGTTAACGAAGTAATATGGTACTTCCATTTCGATAGAATATGTTTGTTTCTCAGTCACTATTCTTCCTCTCCAATTCCGTGATAAAGATTATAGACCGCTTGCTTTTTCAAACCATTTTGCAAAGCGACTTCTTTAATAGCCTTGTTAGGCTTTTGGCCTTGTTCAATTAAATCGTCGATTGCGGAAACTAAATCAGAATCTGATTCTGCCTTGATTGCTTCAACTGGTTTCCCAGAAATAATCAAAACATACTCCCCTTTAGGATCATTTTCTTGATAATAATCAGCCACCTGTTCAAGCGTACCTCGTAAAAAGGCCTCATGAATTTTGGTCAACTCACGAGCTAAGGTTATCTGGCGCTTAGGACCAAAGTTTTCGATTAAATCTTGGATCGTTTTCTTCACACGATAAGGTGATTCATACACGATCGTTGTTTCGAAACGCTGAGCCAAATCAACTAACACTGCAGTTCTTTCCTTACCCTTGCGAGGCAAAAAGCCATAAAAATAAAATGGCTGTGGAGCAATTCCTGATGCAATTAATGCTGTCACCGAGGCAGTAGCTCCTGGTAAAGGCACGACTGGAATTTTTTCCTTGATAGCTGCTTTGACCAATTCTTTACCAGGATCACTGATTGAAGGCGTACCTGCGTCACTGACTTGAGCAATTTTTTGACCAGCATTCATTTTTTCTATTAATTCTGGAATTCTCTGTGCAGTATTATGTTCATGAAAACTTATTAATTCTGTTGATATTTCAAAATGATTTAATAAGTTTTTGGTATTACGGGTATCTTCTGCCGCTACCAAATCTGCTTCTTTGAGCGTGTTAACAGCCCGAAAAGTCATGTCCTCTAAGTTACCAATTGGTGTTGGCACTAAAAAAAGGCAGCCCTTCGAATTATCAACAAAACTCCTTTGTTCTTTCATTCAAATAGCTCCCCTTATCTAATTTTAACTTTTTTGTGACCCTTGTCATTACTGCCATAAAGAACATTTGTACAAAAGATACATTCTTCTTGATCTTTACGATGGGTCCCATAGAATTGCTGACATACATGGAATCCCTTGCGATATAAACTCTCTAAGTTTAACCGTGAGTATGACAATTCATTTCCTTTAACATCTTTATCCTCATAACCCATTTTTTCCAAATGCTTACGAAGATTTTGGTTCTCAATCTTCAACTCTTCCTTTTCCTCAAGAGTCTTAGATAGCTCCTCTTTTAGCAAAGAAACTTTTTTACTTATATCATTCAATTGATTAGTAATCGTCTCAAATTCATCATATAAATCCTTCTCTGCCATATTTTCACCTACTAATCTACATATTTTAATGATAAATCTTCTAGAATAGCTTGAAATGATACGTTACTTTTCCACATCTGTTCAGCTGTGAATAATTCATCGGACATTTTAACCAATTGTGGTATGCTCTTTTGGCTCAAGAGATCAACTTTGGTTAAAATCGATTTTTCTAAATTGTACCTAATTGATAATATATCACTAAATATTTGATTCAACATGTCGAAAACCAAATGTTGTTGATCTTTATTCTCGACTAATGGCATGACATCAGTCTGTATGTCGACAAAACAATTTATTTTTTGATTGTTAACTTCTTTCAACCAATTGGTGAGTGCTGTAGTTAACGATTGATATTTTTCACCAGTTATAGCTTCTAAATATTTTATATCCGAACTCTTCAAAGCACGCAGTGCCTGTTCTTCTTTAAAACCTTGCTCAACTAAACTAGCAATTTCATCGCTATTACTCTGATTCGATAGGTGAAAAATCTGCACACGCGACAAAATAGTTGGCAAAATTTGTTTAGATGAATCGGCCAATAAAATAATCATCAAGTTACCTTCTGGTTCCTCAATCGTTTTCAACAAGTTATTCGCAGCTTGCACTGTCATCTTCTCAGCTTCATCAATGATCAAGATTCGTCGATTACCTTGGGTAGCGGCCATATTGGCTTCTTTTTTGAAAAACTTCACGTCATCCACACCGATACTCTGCTTGTCGGTCTTGATCTCCAAAACATCAGGATTATCCCCAAGAGCAATCGTCTGACATTTTTGACACGTTTGGTCAGGAAGTCCACCTTGCAAATGTTCGCAAAACTGACTCTGGGCCAACCAAATTGCCATTTGTTGTCTAATTTTAGAGGAAGCATTGTCGATCAAATAAGCATGTGACAACATCTTGGCAGAAATAATTTTTTGAAATTCGTGAACAACCTTAGGTTGCTCTTCAATAATTTTTTCCATTCTAAAATCTCACAAATTTATCAACAGGCAAGATGAAGCACGTTGCTCCACCGACTTGAACTTCAACTGGTTCACTCAAACTAGAAGCGGCTTCTGGCATAAGAAATGTTGGTGTAACGAATTGAGATCTTGTGTGACAAGTTTTCTTGATGATTGCCAAAGCATCATCGATTTTTTCCTCTTCCACACCGATTAAGAATGTACAGTTACCGGCCTTTAGAAAACCACCAGTTGATGACAATTGGGTAGCTCTAAAATTATCTTTCACAAGATTTGCTTGTAATTGTTGACTATCTTTTGATTGAATAATGGCTACAATAAGTTTCATGATTATTCTCCTTGATTAAAAATATTTGGAAACTTTTTAACAATGATATCTAACGTCTCAGCAACAATTTGGTCCGGACTCTGCTGAGCATCGATTACCTTAATACGCTCTGGATTAGCCTTGACGATTGTCATATATGAGTCATAGACCCGCTGATGGAAACTGATAGCTTCCTTCTCCAAACGGTCCATAGCGCCTTCATGGTCTTTTCTGATCCGAGCTAAGCCCACCTCTGGAGTAACATCAAAGTAAATCGTCAAGTCAGGTAAATGACCATCGATGGCAAAATCATTGATTTCACCGACCGCTTTCATTCCGATTTCACGACCACCGCCTTGATAGGCAATAGAACTATCGACAAAGCGATCACTCAACATAACCTTATCTTTTTCCAAAGTTGGTAAAATCACATCGATCAAGTGTTGTCTTCTTGCCGCAGCGTATAATAAAGCTTCAGTTCGGGAGTCCATTTCTTCATCATGAATATCCAAAATAATCTTGCGGATTTTTTCAGAAATGGGACTACCCCCAGGTTCACGAGAAAGCACAACCTCACGTTTTGTTTTAGCCTGCAATAGTGGCATAAGTTTCTTCAAAGCAGTTGTTTTGCCTGCTCCATCTGGTCCTTCAAACGAAATAAAAATTCCTGACATAAGTTAATCTCTCCTAATGATTACTACTATTTTACTTGAAAATTCAAATAAATGAAAGATTATAGAAGAAGAGACGGGGGTGTATGTTCACTGCCGTCATCCGCTCCAGTTCTGGGGGATATGGAACGTGGTGGGCCGACTTGGAGCCAAGAAGACCGCTTGTCTTCAAGTTCGACCTTTTACTAAATTGGCAAAAGACGCCAATTAAGTAAAATTTCACCACTGATATCCCCCAGAACTTCCGCTCCTGACTAGGATACTGCATATTTGATTTGTTAGTGATATTTATAGGAATCCTCCATTGCTTATTTTGCTTGGTAGGAGTGGAAGCTGGAAAACCTTAGTGCTTAAGGGAAAAAGATAAAGGATAAGACAAAAAATGTATTGAACTGACATAATCATATCAATTCAATACATTTTCTAATTTCTATTAAAGATATTAATTCATTTAAAGACACCAGTTCATTTTATCTTTTAAGATTTAAGTTCTTGACCCTAATCTTTAGCCTTTGAACTTGCTATTGCCCTTGAACTTGTTCACTTGAGGGATATCCAAACATGTTTTAACATCCTAGGCTGTAGTGAGAGCTCTGAGGGGTCTAAGCCATGAAATTGTTCTTAGTGGGCGAAGCACACTTAGAACAAGGCTCGACTTTGAAACAATTGCGCATTTCAATTGTTTCAAAGCGATGCCCATGGCGTTCCAGACCCCTCAGAGCCGAACGGAAGCCGGCAGTGAACCCACACACAACCAATTAAAATTATCAGATTAGTGGTTTACCAGTGCTTTTCCGCACGACTAGGCTGCTTCAAAAAAGTATCCTCATCACCGAAAATAATATTGGTCGTTGACTTAGCTTGAGCCTTTCGTCTCCTAGCTTCCAAATACAAAAACTGATACTTGAGCTTGTCAAGTTTCAAATGAAGTCTAGTTTGATCATCAACATCCACTGAATTGTTGATCATCCTTTGAGTATTACTGATCCGTTGTTGGATCACATGGATATTACTGAGAAGACGATCGTCTTCTTTTTTTTGCACGGTTAATTTTTTTCTACCAAACATGTTAAATCTCCCTGCGTCCTAGAACGGCACTCTTTAGAGTCATCTCATCAGCATATTCGATATCTGAACCGACGGCTAATCCATGTGCTAGTCTAGTTACTTTTATTCCGGCTGGCTTAACTAATTTGGCTAAATATTGAGCCGTTGCTTCACCTTCTGGAGTCGCATTGGTGGCGATGATCAATTCCTTGACGTTCTTGTTCTCCTTCAAGCGATTCAACAACAACTTGATATTCAAATCTTCTGGACCTACACCATCGATTGGTGAAAGGACGCCTCCAAGTACATGGTACAAACCATTGTAACCATTAGTATCATCAAGCGACATGATATCTTTGGCTTGTTCAACAACTAAAATCGTCGATTGATCACGGCTCTTGTCGCTACAGATCGGACAAATCTCTTCAGTTGTGATATTTCCACAAATTCGACATGATTTCAGGTCAGTTTTAGCGGAAATTAAATTGTTGGCAAACTCTTGCACTTGTTCTTTATCCATCCCAAGCGTAAAGAATGCCATCCGGGTAGCAGTCTTGCGGCCAATACCTGGTAACATCATGTAACTATCAATTAATTTAGAAATTGGTTCTGGATATTTCATTACATCAACCCATTTGTGTATTTACCTAATTTAGCTTGCTTATCTTGATCTACGGCTTCAAAGGCATTGTTTAAAGCATCGATTAACATATCTTGTAAAGTGTCAGGATCATCCGGATCAATGATCTTTTCACTGATTGTTAAGTCAGCTATTTTCTTGTCACCAGTAACCTTAACTGTGACAAAGTTATCTACTGAACTTCCTGAATATTCAGTCTTGTTCAATTCTTCAGTAGTAGCTTGAACTTCTTTTTGCATCTTTTGAGCTTGGCGCATGATGTTGGCCATGTTGCCACCCATTCCGCCCATATTTGGCATTCCTTTACTCATTGTAAAAATTCCTCCTAGTCATCTTTAACATCAACTATATCGTCACCAAACAGTTTAAGAGCTTCATCAACGGTGGGATTAGTCTTTTTAGTTTCTGTATTTGATTTTACATTTTTTGGTTGTTTAGAATCAATATTATTAGCAATATATTCTTTACGAATATTAGGCCAATCTTTTTTTGGTACCAAGACGATTTGGCAATCTTTTTTCAAAAGCCGGCTGGCATTGTCAGTCAACTCATTCAAAAACTTGCTATCTTCTTGAACTTGCTCGAACCACAAGGCGTAATCAAAGGCAACTACGATACCATCTGCCGAAGCAGCAACTGGTTCTGAGACTTTCATCATAGCACGTTGTGAGATAGAAAGCATACTCATTAAATCGGGCCAAATATCCTTAGCAGAATTTAAGTCATCTTTGGTTGCACTACCTAAGACTTTATAAATCGCAGTCTTATTCAAACGGGTATTGTTGTTTGCACGGCGGCGAGTCTTCGGTTTAGTCGTAGCTGTCGGTTTAATCGTTCCCGCGGACAAATCTTTGACTTCATTTTGTAAATGCGACACTTCATCTCGCAGCTTATCTAATTCAATATTTTCGACCTTCGTCTGCTCGGTATCACTTTCAGTGCTTGATTGGGTCAAAGCACTCACAACTGCTGGTTCACTAATTTTAACAGTTAAAATTTCCATATAAATATCAGTTTGGTTAGAATTCTTGAGATTCTTTTGCGTGGCACTGACTTGATCGACGATATAAAATAAGCGACTATTGTCAAACTTATCCGCAATCGCCAATAAATCCTTAGTCATCACCGAACCATCCATCTGCTTTGATAAATCTGAATTGGAATTATACAGGATCAAATTACGGCATACCCGAATCAACATTTCCGTAAAACGTAACGCTGACCGACCACTAGCTAAAATTTGATACAGACTAGTCAGCGCCTGGTCAGGTTTATTATCGGCAATTGCAGTCATATACGAAACAATCTGTTCATTACTCAAAGCACCTGTAACTTCTTGAGCATTTTTGAGCGTCAATTCATCGTCGCCGTATGATAACGCCTGATCCAAGATACTTAAAGCATCACGCATTCCACCTTCAGCCGAGGCTGCGATAATATTCAGCCCTTCTTCATCATACTTGATATGTTTATCATTCAAAATATAAACCATGCGGTCCAAAATATCTTGCGACGAGATGCGACGGAAATTAAAGCTTTGAGTTCGAGAAATAATCGTCGCTGGGATCTTTTGCGGTTCAGTTGTGGCCAAGATAAACATGACATTAGCTGGTGGCTCTTCCAAAGTTTTCAACAGGGCATTGAAAGCCCCTTGTGAAAGCATGTGGACTTCATCAATAATGTAAACTTTAAACTTGGCTTCAGTCGGTGCATATTTAACTTTGTCACGAATATCACGGATCTCTTCGACACCATTATTTGAAGCGGCATCGATTTCGATCACATCATTCAAACGATTTTCATTAGCTGCCTGACAAATCTCGCACTCATTACAAGGTTCGCCATCGTGCGGGTTCAAACAGTTAACAGCTTTGGCTAAAATTTTGGCGCAGGATGTCTTTCCCGTTCCACGAGGACCACTGAATAAATAAGCATGACTGGTCATATGACTAGCCACGGCATTTCGTAGTGTCTGGGTGATGACATCTTGACCGATTACATCAGAAAAAGTTTGGGGACGCCAAACTCGATAAAGTGCTTGATATGCCATTTTTACTCCTTCAAAAAAACTGATATATAAATTTTAACACAAAAAAACTCCTAATCCTGAACAGATTAGGAGGCTAATATACATAACAAAAGGCACATGGCACACCTTACTTAGTGCTGCTTTCTTCCGAACCTGACACGATTCACAAGAGCACCATTGCCCTAAGGCCTTACGGCAATAACTATAGTACTATAAAATTCTATAAAATGCTACTTTTTGCGTCGAATTTCTCGAAAGAAATTCTGTAAAAGTTGTGCAGATTCCTCGGCTTTGACACCACTTAAGACTTCTGGCTGGTGATTATAACGGGTTTCTGCCAAGAGATTATTGATTGAACCAACTGATCCAGCCTTGGGATCGAAGGCTCCATAAATAACCTCTTCAATGCGACTGTTAATAATCGCACCAGCACACATTGGACAAGGCTCGAGTGTCACAAATAAGCTAGTATGCTCTAAACGCCAACTACCGACTTTTTCACAAGCTGCCTCAATCGCAATTATTTCTGCGTGTTTGATGGCATTTTGTGTTTCCTCACGTTCATTAGAGCCATGAGCAATTACTTCACCGGTTTGATTGTCGACGATGATACAACCAATTGGAACCTCTCGCCTTTTCTCAGCCTCTCTAGCTTCAGCAAGTGCTAAGTCCATATATTCATTTATTTTTTCTTCTGAAAATATCATTTTTAACTAATTAAATTGGTTACTTTCTTTTCTAAGTATTTGGGGAAAACTGGAGCTTTGAGCTTGAGCTGATTTTGTTCTTTTTGAATCTTGTCAAGAATATCCAATAATTCTTTAACTTGCTCATCTGACAAAGTTCCCACGAATTCCATTAAACTTTCATTTCCATGTAAATATTTTTCAACATAAGATTCGAGTCTTGCCCGTTCTTTGTTGATTTTCTTATTCTTCATGAATTTGACAGCGGCATAGATTGCCAACGGTACTCCTGCCAAAACTAACGATAATATTGTGACAATTACGATTTTCTTTTTCATCTGCAAGCGCCTCCAATATGAATATAACACATTGCAAAATATTTTAAATCAATTTACTTTTCAAAATGTAATATCCTTTATCACGAGTAACAACTTCAACATTGCCAAACGTCTGATCCATCAATTTCTTTGCAGACGGTGCGCCTTGTTTCTTCTGCAAGACAATCCACAATTCACCATTAGGTTCTAAATAATCCTTTGAATCGGCCAAAATTGATGTGACGACTTCTTTTCCTGCCCGAACTGGTGGATTAGATACGATCAGTGCATACTTGCCTGTAACGCTTTTATACGTGTCAGACTCATAGATTTCAACGTTAGTAACTTGATTATTAGAAGCATTTTTCTTTGCTAAATCTAAAGCCCTTAAATTAACGTCGACCATGGTAACAAGGCGTTTAGGTTGGTCTTTTGCTAAAGCTAAACCGATTGGACCATATCCACAACCGACATCAAGAATATTGCCGTTTGGGATATTTTGAAAATCAATCGCTTCGATCAAGACACGTGAACCGTAGTCGATCGTTTGTCTGGAAAAGACGCCACTGTCAGACATAAAGTCAAAATTGTGCGTACGTAATGTGAAATTAAAGTTCTTTAGTTCATGTTCCAAATTAGGATCATTTTCAAAATATTGATTAGCCATAATTTCCACCTATCCTTTTGAGGGTAAAAAAAAACCCTCTTACGAGGATTAATTTTATCATTAAAGTGTATTACTTCAATGTAACTGTTGCACCAACAGCTTCTAGTTTTGACTTCATGTCTTCAGCGTCAGCCTTAGCAACGCCTTCCTTGATAACCTTAGGAGCGCCATCAACAAGGTCCTTTGAGTCCTTCAAGCCAAGTCCTGTGATACCACGAACTTCCTTGATAACCTTAACCTTTTCTTGACCTGATTCTGTAAGTTCAACGTCAAATGAGTCTTTTTCTGCAGCAGCATCGCCACCAGCAGCACCGGCAGCAGCAACTGGAGCAGCAGCCTTAACGTCAAATTCTTCTTCAATAGCCTTAACAAGGTCGTTAAGTTCTAGAATTGAAGCATCTTTTAAATCATCAATAATCTTTTGTGTATCTAAAGCCATTATTGTATCCTCCAAATATTGAGTTTTATTTTTTTAATTAATTAAGCGGCAGGTTCGTCGTCTTTTGAGTCTGCAACGGCCTTAACAACCATAGCAAAGTCGCGAACTGGAGCTTGTAATACAGATACCAACATTGATAGCAAGCCATCTCTGTCTGGTAATGTTGCAAGTTCTTGAATTTGATCAAGAGTTGCTGCTTTACCTTCGATGATTCCACCCTTGATTTCAACGGATTCAACATCTTTGGCAAATTTAGCTGCTACTTTAGCAGGTCCAACAGGATCTGTTTCTGAGTAAGCAATAGCTGTAGGTCCAACGAAGTATTCTTCTAGGCCTTCAACACCGGCTTTTTCAGCTGCACGTCTCAAGATAGTATTCTTGATAACTTGCATTGTAGCACCTTGTTCACGTAATTCAGCACGCATTTCAGTTGCTTGTTCAACTGTAAGACCTAAGTAATCGATAACGATTACTGACTTTGCGCCTGTAAGTTGTTTAGCAATTTCATCAACTTGTGCTTGTTTTGCTGCTAATACATCTTGCTTCATTATTACGTTTCACCTCCACAATTTTTTAGTTAATATCTACAAATTTCGGCTTAAAAATAATAAAATCTCTGTGCCCAAGGGACACAGAGATTAAGTGAAATAATCTTCTGGCCTCGGCAGGATATTAAGACTTTCATCACCTGAGTCTTCGGTAGAAATCAACTATATTAATCTATCATTATTTTGGTAGTTAGTCAACACTAATTAAGCGTTGATCTTTAGACCAGGTCCAAATGTAGATGTCATGTTAACACTTGTTACATAGTTACCTTTAAGTGAGGCAGGACGTGCCTTCAAGATAGCATTGTAGAATGTGTCAAAGTTTTCAGTGATCTTGTTTGTATCAAATGAAATCTTACCGATTGGTGCGTGGATAAGACCGTTTGAGTCAACACGATATGTAACTTGTCCGGCTTTAATATCATTAACAGCCTTTGTAACATCCATTGTAACTGTACCTGTCTTAGGGTTAGGCATCAAACCTTTAGGTCCAAGAACACGACCTAAACGTCCAACTTTAGCCATCATTGGTGGTGTTGCAACAGCAACGTCAAAGTCTAGCCAACCGTCTTGGATCTTTTCAACAAGATCATCTGAACCAACAACATCAGCGCCAGCTGCTTCAGCATCTTTAGCTTGTTGTCCTTCAGCGAAGACGATAACCTTTTGTGTCTTACCAGTACCATTAGGTAGTACGATAGCGCCACGAATTTGTTGGTCAGCTTGCTTTGGATCTACAGATAAATTGATAGCAACTTCAACAGTTGCGTCAAATTTAGCAAAGTCAACCTTCTTTAATAACTCAACAGCTTCTTCAGCAGTATAGTTTTTGTTTTTATCTACTTGTTTTAATGCTTCAGTATATTTCTTTCCATGCTTAGCCATGCTAAGTTCCTCCTTGCTTTGTGGTCTATGCGGAGAATAAGATTTTCTCCTCCCACTTGTTAAGAATGTTTTCACATCCCTGTAACCTGCTTAAATCTAGTCTTTTACTTTACTTCAAAGCCCATACTTCTTGCAGTACCAGCAACCATACGCATTGCAGATTCAACATTTGCAGCGTTTAGGTCTTTCATCTTGGTTTCAGCAATTTCGCGAACTTGGTCTTCAGTAACTGTGGCAACCTTGTTTGTGTTAGGTTCGCCAGAGCCCTTTTCAACGCCAGCAGCTTTCTTCAATAGAACAGCAGCTGGTGGTGTCTTTGTAACGAAATCGAATGAACGGTCTTCGTATACTGAGATAACAACAGGGATAATCATACCCTTTTGATCTTGTGTACGTGCATTGAAGTCCTTTGTAAAGGCAACAATGTTAATACCAGCTTGTCCTAAAGCAGGACCAACTGGAGGAGCTGGAGTAGCCTGTCCAGCAGGGATTTGTAATTTTACTACGTTAGCAACTTTTTTAGCCACGGTGCATACCTCCTTGTTCCGTGATGTGGTCATGATGAGAATATAAATTTTCTCTCCCACATGTATGTCTCAAAAACATACCGTTATATAGTAGCACGGTCTACTAGTTCTGACAATAACTAATTTTGCTTTTCAACAGCTGTAAAGTCAACTTCTGCTGAAGTCATACGACCAAACATATCAACGTCAACTTTAAGTTTTCTGTGTTCATCATCTACTTCGGTGATCTTACCAGTCATATCTGAGAAAGCACCGTCAGTGATCTTAACTGTTTCACCAACTTCAAAGTCAGATGGCTTTTGAGCATCCATACCAAATTCGCTCAAGATGTTATCAATTTCTTCTGGTAATAGTGGTGCTGGCTTACTACCAGAACCATGACTGCCGACAAATCCGGTAACACCTGGTGTATTACGAACAACGAACCATGATTCGTCAGTCATAACCATTTCTACAAGAACGTAGCCAGGGAAAGTCTTTTCCATTTCTTTCTTTTCTTTACCGTTTTTAACTTTTGTTTCTTCTTCTTCAGGAACAACTGCACGGAAAATGTAATCTTCCATACCCATTGATTGAGCACGTGACTCGAGATTTTCTTTAACTTTATTTTCGTATCCTGAATAGGTATGCAATACATACCATTGTTTTGCGCCAGCTTCAGCCATAATTTCCTCCAAAATTCAAAATAAAAAAACTTCGAACAAGTCGAAGTTTTCTCTCATTACTCATATCATAGCAAATTTTTATTGTTCTTACAATCTATTTAGCCATGATAAAGTGTTGCAATAGTGCAATGATACCCCAATCAACTAAAGCAAAGAAGATTGCGTACATTAGTGATGTTGCGATAACAGTCCATGTATCACGTCTGTTTTCTTTAAATGTAGGCCAAACAACTAATTTCATTTCTTTATTGACACTACCAAAAAATTTAAATAGTTTCATTTGTTCCTCCAGGTTATCTTGTTTCTTTATGTAATGTATGTTTACCGCAGTGCTTGCAGAACTTTTTAACTTCTAGACGTTCTGTTCGATTAGGGTTTTCAGTAATTGTGTAATTACGTGAACCGCAAACTGTACAAGCAAGGGCAACTTTTCTTAATCCCATGTTTATCTCCAAAGTCCAATTTATATCTTAATCTTATTAATTGTAAACTCTGTGGGATATTTTGTCCATTGCAATCTTATGACAAATCTTTTTCGTTAGCCTTTTGGATTTTCTTTTTACACTTGGAAGCTGCTGACCGTAAGCTCTTATCTGAACATTTTGCTTGCTTACAAGCCTCATCAAGATTCAAATTGCCGAAGGTAAAGCGTAAAGCTACTAGCTCACTATGATTCATCTTACCTGCAGCTTTTCTAACTTGCTCCACAAATTCAATCATATTTTTTTGACTGGGACTGACCATTGTCGATTGATCCACTTCATCAAGCGATTCCGTCATTCCATTTACCTTCCGCTTGGTGGCATTCTCGTATCTGATTAAGTCGATCACATGATGCTTAAATTTCATTTTGAAAAAACTACCGAATTTTGATCCGGTTGAGCCATCAAAAATTTTGCAGGCATCAAAACAAGTAATAAAGGCCTCTTGATACCAATCATCACGGTCAAAACTAGTAATGAAATATTCACTAGCCAAATTGTCAATCATTGGATGATACTTTTCCACCAGTTGAGCCAAAGCCTCAGAATCGTCGTTTCTTCTTACTTCTTCAACCAAAAGCAATTCGTCTTCGTAGTACATAATTTCAATATATTACGGACAGCAACCTTATAAATATCAGCTTACCTGACTTATTTTTCAAATAATAGCGAACATTTGTTTACAAAAAAAACGAATGAAAATTAATCATTCGTTTAATAATTTTTTAAGCATGACGTGAGGCAAAAGCTTGATACAACAAGATACCCGTTGCCACTGAAGCGTTCAAACTTTGGACGTGTCCAACCATGGGAATATTCAAAGTTTGATCTGCTTGTTTAAGCACAAGTGGTGAAATGCCTTTACCTTCGTTACCAATAATTAGAGCCACAGCTCCTTTGGCATTCCAGTTACGGTAATTGTCACCTTCCATAGCGGTACCAAAAACCCAAATATTACGTTTCTTCAAGTCCTTGATAGTATTGACCAAGTTAGTAACTCGGACTACTGGGACGTGTTCAATTGCACCTGTCGAAGTTTTGGCTACGACAGCAGTTAGTCCAGTTGAGCGATGCTTAGGAACAATAATTCCATGCACACCAACAGCGTCAGCCGTTCGCATGATTGAACCTAAGTTATGAGGATCTTCAATCTTATCCAAAATTAGAATAAATGGATCTTCACCTTTAGATTCAGCATTCTTAAAGATATCGTCCATTTCTGCGTATTGATAAGGGGCAATATAAGCTGCCATTCCTTGATGGTTGCCACCTTCACTAATATCATCTAGCTTATTCTTCGGAACTTCTTGGACGATCAAACGGTCACGTTTAGCCAATTTAATAGCCTCGGCAATGTGCTCACTTGATAGTCCCTTTTGGACTAGGACCTTATTGACCCTTTGATTGGCCGTAGCCGACTTTAGTAGTTCCATTACGGAATGGACACCATATACTAGTTCTTTTGCTTCTGTATTATTTGAATTGTCTGTCATCAGCTGCTCCTGTCTCCACTTCATTTATGCACCAAAGTGCCAGTTCTTTAACGCGTTCTTTGTCACCAGTAATATCTAAATAACCAAAGACGGCTTCAAAACCAGTCGACATATGATATGTGACAACACTCGTATTTTTGGCCTTTGTTTGCTTTTTAGCATTGCGACCATTCTTGTAAACTCGAATCTCCTCTTCTGTCAAAACATCCTTATCCAGCATCAAAGTTATCAATGAAGCTTGAGCTTTGGCGGAAACGTAATGTTTGGCTTGGTGTTGGAGTTCATTGACTTTAACAATATTTTTAGAAAGCAAATGTTCACGCACAAAAACTTCGTAAACGGCATCCCCTAAATAAGCTAAAGTTACACCATTAAATTTTTTAACATCAGTCATTAATATGCCACCGTGTTCCTTGTGGTGTATCCTCTAAGATCACACCCATATCTTTTAGTTGGTCACGCAATTTATCACTCGTGGCAAAATCTTTATTTGCCCGAGCCTGCTCACGTTCATCGACCATCTTCTGGATCTCAGCTGATAAGTCTTGCTGACTATCTAGTTGTACACCCAAAATACTTGTCAAATTAACCATAGCTTCTAGGATAACATTTGCACTATTTTTCGCAACTATATCTTGGGTAGCATAGCTGTTAGCTAAGCTTACTAAATTGAAAATCTCAGTAAGGCCATTTTGAACGTTGAAATCATCATTCATGGCAGCTTTGAAGGCGTCAACTATCACAGCAACTTTGGTAAACATACCACTGTCATCGTCGTCTTCGTCAGCATTGTCCAATCTGAACTTCAAGTTGTTATAAGCTGTTTTGATCTTACTCAAATTATCGTCAGCTTTTTGCAGGTTCGATTGTGAATATTCCAAAGGTCGACGGTAATGGGTTGATGAAAGGAAGAATCTCAAAACTTGTGGGTCAACCGTCTTAACCAAGTCGTGTACAGTCACAAAGTTGCCTAAAGACTTACTCATCTTTTCGTTATTTTCAACGGTCACAAAACCATTATGCATCCAATAATTTACAAATTTTTGACCTGTTTTAGCTTCGCTTTGAGCGATTTCATTTTCATGGTGAGGAAATTCCAAATCTTGACCACCACCATGAATATCAAAAGTATCACCTAAGTATTTCGTTGACATAACTGAACATTCGATATGCCAACCTGGACGCCCTGCACCCCAAGGCGAATCCCAATTGATCTCACCTGGCTTAGCTTTTTTCCAAAGGGCAAAATCGATTGGATCTTGTTTCTTATCGAATTCAGAATCACCAACGTGTTCACTGGCACCTTCTACCAATTGGTCGATATTTTGGTCAGACAATTCACCGTAGTGCTTGAACTTTCTAGCTCGATAGAAAACATCGCCATCTGATTCATAGGCATAATCTTTCTCAATCAAATCTTTAATGAAATCAATAATCTCCGCGATATTATCAGTTGCCCGAGGATTGATGGTTGCCTTTTGTACATTGATCTGATCAATATCTTCATAAAAAGCTTTGATGAAACGGTCAGCCACTTCCGGAACAGTGATTCCTTCACGCTTAGCTTCCTTGATCATCTTGTCGTCAACATCGGTAAAATTAGAGACGAATTTAACTTGATAGCCTAAAAATTCCAAGTAGCGGCGAACTGTATCAAAGGCTACGATTGAACGGGCATTACCGATATGAATATAGTTATAAACAGTGGGACCACAGACGTACATATTGACTTGATTAGGTGTTATTGGTTTAAATTCTTCTTTTTGACGCGTTAAGGTATTAAAAATTTTCAACATAATCTTCACCTATAAAAAAGGGTTGGAGGCAAACTAAGTTTTCCTTCAACCTCTTTTAACTTTTATTTTTATTTGAGCCTATTTCATTTCTTTCAAAGTCTTGTCGATGTTTGCCAAGGCTTTTTCTTTACCAAACAATTCAATTGTTTCAGCAATTGCTGGACCATGCATAGTTCTAGTTGTGGCAATACGGGCAGGCATATAAAGCTTTCTACCTTTGACACCAGTATCAGCACGAACTGATTGGATCGCAGCCATAATTTGTGAAGCAGTGAAACGGTCAAGTTTTTCTAACTTACCTTTCAAGTCTTCGATAGCTGTTCTGGAATCGTCATCTGTTAATTCTTTTTGTTCATCATCCGTCAAGTGTTCTGGCTGATTGAAGAAAATATCTGACAATTCAACGATCTGTTGTGTATAACTCATTTGTGGCATGTATAGTTCTGTCAAATGACGAACCCATTGGATCTCATCAGTTGAAGGGTTAGCCTCGATTCGTTTTGCTTCAATCAAGTTGTTCAAAACCAAGTCAGTGATTTCGCTAACGTCAGCGGATTTGACATATTGGTTGTTGACCCATTCAAGTTTCTTTTGATCAAACTTAGCAGGTGACTTGCTCAAACGATGTTCATCAAAGATCTTGATAAATTGTTTTCTTGTAAAGAGTTCATCTTCACCAACTGGTGACCAGCCAAGTAATGTAATGAAGTTAAACATAGCTTCTGGCAAGTAACCTAGTTCACGATATTGTTCGATGAATTGGAGAATTGATTCGTCACGTTTACTTAACTTCTTACCAGTTTCAGTATTGATGATCAGTGTCATATGACCGAACTTAGGAGCTTCCCAACCAAGTGCTTCGTAAATCATCAATTGTTTTGGTGTGTTAGCAACGTGGTCATCACCACGAAGAACATGTGAGATTTCCATCAAATGGTCATCAATAACAACGGCAAAGTTGTAAGTTGGCATACCATCACGCTTTTGGATAACCCAATCGCCACCGATAGTATCTGAACCAATGGAAACTTTACCCTTTACGATATCGTCCCATTCGTAGTTCTTACCAACTGGCACGTGGAATCTGACAACTGGTTGTAAACCAGCATCTTCAGCTTCCTTGATTTTGGCAGCTTTTTCTTCTTCAGACATACCTTCGAATTCATATTCGTAATGAGGCATTTGTCCGTGAGCTTCCTGATCTTCACGCATCTTTGTTAGTTGTTCTTCAGTCAGATATGATTTGTAAGCTAAACCTTTTTCGAGTAACTCATCAATATACTTTTGGTAGATATCTTTTCTTTCTGATTGACGATAAGGACCATAGTCACCACCGACATCTGGACCTTCGTCCCAATCAACGCCGAGCCACTTTAAGTTTTCTAGTTGACTCTTTGTTCCACCTTCGACGTTACGCTTTGTATCAGTATCTTCAATTCTAATTACGAATGTTCCCTTGTGGCTACGTGCAAACAAGTAGTTGAAGATAGCTGTTCTAGCATTACCAATGTGTAAATGTCCTGTTGGACTTGGTGCATATCTTACTCGAATTTTATTATCTGACTTTTTTGCCATTTTTTTGTTCTCCCCTTTTGTTTCTTGAGTTGTTTTTATTCGAATTCCGGTTACCATTGTTGCGGTTACGGTTGTTATTGCGGCCATTGTTGCTGTTTCCGCTGTTGTTACTGTTATGGTTTGTTGAATTCTCCTTGGCACTACTCTTTTCCTGGATACCATGCATTGAATGCTTAGGCTTTGCAAAAATCATTTTACCAGCATCAGTTTGCAATGCACTAGTTACGATAACTTCGATGTCCTTGTTAATGAAGTATTTACCTTCTTCAACAACGACCATCGTACCGTCTTCTAGGTATGCAACACCTTGCTCTCTTTCAGTACCCTCTTTAATAACTTTAACAGTCATCGTTTCTCCTGGCAAAACCATTGGTTTCAAAACTTTGGCTAACTCGTTAATGTTAAGTACTTGAACATTTTGAAATTCACTTACCTTACTTAAATTATAATCATTTGTGATGACAGCACCACCGATTTCTTTGGCTAATTTAAGTAATTTCATGTCTACTTCTGGAATATTATCATAATCTCTAGTTGTTGTTTCATAGCGAATCGTCTGATCCATCTTGATTTCATTCAAAATATCTAGTCCACGACGACCACGCTCACGTTTTTGATTATCACTTGAATCCGAGATCAATTGCAATTCGTGCACCACAAAATCTGGAATCATTAATTTTCCTTCAAGAAAACCAGTCTGAGCTAATTGATGAATCCGGCCATCAATAATAACTGAAGTATCAAGAATCTTGTAAGGATAAAAATCCTTCTTGGCTGATCTACGAGTAACTTGACCTTCAGAAGCTATTTCATCGCTCTTTGATTCTGACTTACTTGCATTGCTACGCTTTGAAAGTGAAAAATTACTCCAATCGCTTCGGCGGCTAGTTCCCATTCGAAAACCGATCCAACCGAAAACAATCATCAAGATGACGGGAATAACATTAGAAAACATGTTGTGCATCATATAAAACGGAATCGAGATAATATTAGCTAATACCAATCCTCCAATCAGAAAGACTGAACCATAAATGATCCATCCTGGTGATCTCGAATTAAGATAACGTTCGATCTGCTTATTTAAATCTAAAATTGGTTTAACAAATAAAAACGACACGAAATAAAAAATGATACATCCAATAAGTCCGTCAAAATAGTTGTTATTGATAAAGGCAATTCCTGTTAAACCTGATAATTCCCACAAAATTGGTAAAACGGTAATCCCAACCGCAATACCTAAGAGTGCGAAAATAATATTAATTACAATCTTTCGCATAAAAACCTCCTCATTTAAAAAATCTTATTCATTGCATCTAAAACTGTGCTGACACCGATTATTTTAATCTTATTATTTTTGGACCAATCACCCAAATTATTTTTAGGAATAAAGATTCGTTTGAAGCCTAATTTTTCAGCTTCATTAACTCTTTGGTCGATACGATTGACTCTTCTGACCTCACCAGTTAAGCCAACTTCACCGACAAAACAATCTGTTCCAGCAATACCAGTATTTTTGTAGCTTGAAGCAATCGACATTGCTAATGCTAAATCAATTGCCGGCTCGTCTAATTTTACACCACCGGTTGATTTCAAATAAGCATCTTGATTCTGCAACATCAAATTGCCTCTTTTTTCCAAAACCGCCATGATCACGGAGACACGATTATGATCTAGGCCAGTAGCGGTCCGCTTCGCATTACCAAAAATCGTCGGCGTGATCAATGACTGAATCTCAACTAAAATCGGTCTAGTACCTTCCATTGAAACGACAACGGCTGAACCATTGGCATCCACCAGCCGTTCCTCTAAGAAAATCTCTGATGGATTAGCAACTTCTACCAAACCTTTAGTCCGCATCTCAAAGATACCAATCTCATTAGTTGATCCAAAACGATTTTTAACCGAACGTAAAATTCGATAACTATGGTGAGTGTCCCCTTCAAAGTATAGAACAGTATCCACCATATGTTCCAAAATTTTTGGACCAGCAATTGCTCCACCTTTAGTCACATGACCAACGACAAAAACCGTGATATTTTGTTGCTTGGCGATGTTCATCAATTCAGCAGTAACCTCACGAATCTGAGAAATACTACCAACTGCTGAGGTGATTTCTGGTTCATCCATTGTTTGAACTGAGTCGATGATCAAATAATTGGGCTTCATTTCATCTATCGTCTGGCGAATGTAACTCATGTCTGTCTGTGGATACAAGTACAAGTTATCACCAGTGATACCTAAGCGATCTGCCCGCATCTTGATCTGAGAAGCACTCTCTTCACCAGAAACATAGAGCACCTTACTACCATCTTTGGCCAACTGACCGGATACTTGCGTCAGTAAAGTAGACTTTCCAATTCCCGGGTCCCCACCGATTAAAATCAGTGAACCAGGGACGATTCCTCCACCTAACACACGGTTCAATTCACCTAAATCAGTCTTAACACGAGGCTCCTTTTCAAATGAAACTTCGCCCAACTTAACTGGTTTAGCCTCTAGATCACTGACCCGTCGACTAGGAGTTGCACTAGCTTTAATGGCTTCTGGACGGTCAACTTCTTCAACCATCTGATTCCAGACACCACAATTAGGACAACGTCCCAAATACTTAGGTGAAACGTAGCCACAATTTTGACATACAAATTTTGTTTTAGCTTTTGCCAATTAAACAGTTCCTTTCTATTATATTCCTGAAGAACCAAATCCTCCATGACGTTTCGTTAATCCGCCTTCATCATCATCAGTTGTTAAGTATTTCAAGAAAATACCTTGAGCTAAACGTTCGCCCTTCTTAACTTTGTAATCGACAGGGAAGAAATTGATCAACTGCACAAATAACTCGCCCTCATTACCATCATTATTATAATAGTCAGCGTCAACTACTCCAATACCATTCGGGATCGATAAACCACGCTTTAGTGGATTGCTTGAACGACTAGCAATGATCAAAACTTCATCCGATTGCATAAAGGCCTTGATACCAGTCGGTACTAATACTGGCTTAATTGATTTCTGAACTTCTGCAATTTTATCGTCGTCCATTTTGCCTTTATTCAAAATAAATTTCAAAACATTGAGCACACCGAATTTCCAAATGGAAGGGACCACGAAATCTTCAGCACTTTCAATATCATAGCCAGCCGCATTTTTAGTTTGACGAATTGGTAAATTGATTCCTTTATCCTCGTATTTTTTTACAATTTCAAATCCACGTTTTTTAGTCAAATCGAAAACTCCTTCAGCATTAGATAAGTAAAATGATAGCATTTTAGACGCTATAAAACTATTCATTCCACTGACTTTCTTCTTATAATAGGGTAGTATAAGATTAAAATAAAAAAGCAGGAGGTAATTTTTATGGAATTAAAACATGAGGATGGCCGTTTCTTTTATGAAGAAAACGACAAATTAGTCGGTGAGATCACTTATTCCAAAGTGAAAGATGGTGTTATCTCGCTTGACCATACTTATGTCGATGATGTTTATCGTGGACAAGGCATCGCCGGTAAACTGTTGAATGCAGCTTTAGACTTTGCCGACTTGAAAGGTCTCAAGATCGTGCCAGTATGCGAATATGCTAAAGCAGCCTTTGAAAGAGACCCTAAAATCAGGTTTTTATTGACTGAAAATTACCAAGAATTGCTCAAGGGGGAAAAGTAATTGGATCAAAATGAATTGAAACAAGCGGTTGGTATTAAATCAGTCGACTTTATCCAAAGTGACTCAGTCGTAGGCCTTGGTACTGGCTCAACGGTTTATTATATGATTGAGGAATTAGGTAAAAGATACCAAGCAGGACAAATCAAAAATATCGTTGCCGTAACGACTTCATCACGTTCAGAAAAGCAAGCACAGTCGCTAGGCATCCCTACTAAAAATTTAAACGATGTTGATCATATTGATCTAACGATTGACGGTGCTGATCAAATCGACAAAAATTATCAAGGTATCAAAGGTGGCGGTGCAGCACACTTATTGGAAAAGATGGTTGCCATCAACTCCACCAAGAATATTTGGATCGTCGATCAATCTAAATTAGCTGACAGTCTGGGAAGTTTTCCTTTGCCACTTGAAGTGATTCCGTTCGGTTGCGAAAAAACTTTCACAGACTTGCAAAGAGAAAATCTTCAACCAGAATTTCGTTTGGACGATAATGGTGAACGTGTCTTGACGCACAATAAAAATTACGTCATTGATTTAAAGATGGGTGAAATCAAACATCCTCACCTACTAGCCGATTGGTTAGATCATCAGGTCGGAATTGTTGCACACGGCCTATTTCTTGATATAGTTAATACTATTATCGTCGGTTACCCAGATGGACCAAAAGTAATCGATAATATCAGATAGAGGAGAATATATTGTATGACAAAAGAAATTACTTCACAAGAATTAGATAACTTTAAAACTGCATTCGAAAACACACCTGGCTCTTCGGCTATTAAAAACGCTGTAGCCAACAATGGTCTATTTAAATCAAGTGAAACTATTGCTTCTAAAGTAGCGATGGACCCAACTTTTTCAGTTGAAATCGATACTGGTAGCGTAGCCGATCAAAAGCAATCAGGACTTTGCTGGGTCTTTGCAGCCTTAAATACGATGAGACACCCTCTTCAAAAGGAATTTAAGATCAAGGGCTTTGAATTGTCACAAGGCTACATGCTCTTTTGGGACAAACTAGAGAAATCAAATTATTTCTTTGAAAATGTTATTAACACAGCAGCATTGCCAACTGGCGACCGTAAAGTTGACTTCCTAATGGCAACCCCTCAACAAGACGGTGGTCAATGGGATATGGTCATGGCTCTAGTTCAAAAATATGGTGTCGTTCCTAAGGCCGTTATGCCAGATACATTCAGTCGTACAAACTCCTCTGAACTCAATAACGTCCTCAATAAGAAATTACGTAAAGACGCTATCATCTTGCGTGACTTAGTCAACAACAATAAATCTGAGGAAGATATTGAACGTAAGAAAAATGAATTACTAAGTGAAATTTACAAGATCCTAGTTTATACAGTTGGTGTTCCACCTACTAAATTCGACTGGGCTTATCGTGATGACGACAAGAACTATCACAAAGAAACTGGTATCACACCACAAGAATTCTTTAAGAAATATGTTGGCTGGGACCTAGATAGCTATATCTCAACTATCAATGCTCCAACTGCTGATAAGCCATACAATCACGTTTATACAGTTGAAATGTTAGGAAACGTTGTCGGCGGCCGCCAAGTTCGTCACCTAAACCTTGAAATCAATGACTTCAAGAAATTAGCTGTCAAACAACTACAAGCCGGCGAAACAGTTTGGTTCGGTAGTGATGTTGGCCAAAGTTCTGACCGTAAGATCGGTATTATGGATACTAACATTTATGACCTCGAAGGCCTCTTGAACACTGACCTCAAGATGACCAAAGCCCAACGCCTTGATTACATTGAAAGTATGATGACCCACGCAATGGTCATTACCGGTGTTGATCTCGATGAAAACGGCAATCCATTGAAGTGGAAAGTTGAAAATTCATGGGGTGAAAAAGTCGGTACCAAAGGTTACTTCGTCATGAGCGATTCATGGTTCAACGAATTCGTTTATCAACTAGTTATCAACAAGAAGTACTTACCAGAAGATCTCAAAGAAACCTTCGATAAAGAATCAAAAGATCCAAAAGTCTTAGCACCATGGGACCCAATGGGAGCACTTGCATAATCAGAGAGCGGAAGACGACGCTTAGATTTCGAGCATTTGCCTAATCTCACGAATTATACTCGCCTTTTTAATTTTATTAACTCTCATGTACCACAAACACAATACAAGAAGTCTGGTTCTCCAAGTTAGCGTACGCTAAACGAGTTATCAGGCTTCTTTTATATACGTGGAAATAATCACTCCCATTGCACTATAATATAGCCAACATGAAAGGAAGTTCTTTGTATGAAAAATAATCAATTTGCGATTCGTCCAACAGATTTTGATACTCAAATAAAAGAGTTGCGAGAAATTGGTTTTCTCGATAAAGACAATGAAGCTGAAACTAATCCGATCCAAGTTTGGATCAGTTTCCTCAGCAAGAGTTTCTTAGAAGACAAAACCTCTTCGACTTTTGACGAAGCCTTGAAAACGTACATGGCTACTACTGATCAAAACTTGAGCGACTATCTTGATTCTGCTAGCCAAGTATCCGTAACGGCGTTTTATAACGTTGCGTTACAGCTTTTGAAATTCAATCCCGACGTTGATTTCACGTTTGATGATCCAATTTCGGCCATGAAAAAAATTCAATTGATGATTGCTGACCATAACGGTGACTTCTTTACAGTTGATGAATTAAAATCAGCTTGGTATTGGCTGTTAGCAACTCACAATAAAGTTGGCCAAACCTATATTGATTTTTTGGCAGCCAAAGGCTATTTCACAAAGTTTTATGGCAAGGTTTCCCATCCACTGCTCTTCAATGGTAAAACTTTACCTGTTTTCGATCCTCACAAATTGATTCGTGAAGTCGTTTATGTTGAATCTCCACAAGACAGTGATCATGATGGCAAACGAGACCTCTTAAAAGCCGAGATCTTGCGTCCTTACGAAACTGAAAACGGATTGAAAGTTCCCGTGCTTTACACTGCTAGTCCATATAATCAAGGGACTAATGATGAGACTGGCGAAAAGTTGACTCACAATGTGAATGTTCCACTGACACGCAAAGAACCAAACCAACTTCAGTACTCAGATATCGAATTCAAAGATAAGGCAGCTGAGATTCTAGAACCTCGAACGGTCAATGGTGAAACCAAAAAAGCTGAACAAAGCTTTTCACGCGAAAGTTCTTACACTCTTAACGATTATTTCTTAGCCCGCGGATTTGCCGTAGTTTATATGGCAGGTATTGGAACCAAAGATTCTGACGGTTTCAGAACGACTGGTGATCCCGAAGAGACTACTTCTACCGTTGCCATCATCAAATGGTTAACTGGTCAATTACCTGCCTTCACTAATCGCACTGATAACATTGAAATCAAAGCTTGGTGGTCGAATAAAAAAGTTGCCATGACTGGCCGCTCTTACTTAGGTACTTTAGCTACTGCAGCCGCAACTACCGGTGTGGATGGTTTAAAGACAGTTATTTCAGAAGCCGCTATCTCAAGTTGGTATGACTACTATCGTGATGGTGGCTTAGTAATAGCCCCAGGAGGATTTCCAGGTGAAGATGCCGATGTATTAGCTGAAGAGACTTTCAGTCGGCGACTACAGCCAGGTGATTTTCACCAAATCAAATCCCAATGGGACAAACAAATCGACCAAATTGAAACTGGTCAAGATCGTACCACCGGAGACTACAATCGTTTTTGGGACGCCCGCAACTATCATAAAAACTTCAAAAATATTAAAGCTGATGTTTTCATGGTACACGGTCTCAACGATTGGAATGTTAAGCCTAGAAATGTGGAAAGACTTTGGAATGGAATCAAGGATAACGGCGTTACGCAGAAATTGATTCTTCACCAAGGACAACACATTTATATCAATGCCTTTCGTTCAATCGACTATAACGATATTATCAATCTTTGGTTAACTTATGAACTATTAGGAGTAGACAATCAGGCAAAGGAAATCATCCCTAATGTCATCATTCAAGACAACACTAAGACAGAAAATTGGACTGCCAAAAAAGACTGGTCTAATGCAGATAATCAACAAGTTAAGTACAACTTATCGAATGATAAATTAACTACATCACCAGTTACTGAAGCAACTCAAAGTTTTGATGATCAATTACCTCAAATTGACTTTGACAATTATGCCAAGCATAACGCCACATGGGAAAATGACTTAATTGCCGGCGACGCTAAACTAGCCGGACATCACTTAACTTATCAAACAGAGCCACTCAAAAATGATTTGATTATTGATGGCAAGGCCAGAGTCAACTTGAAGGTATCGTCAAGTCAGGATATTGGTCTATTGAGTTTTCAATTGATTGATTATGGAAAAGCAAAACGCCTCACTGTTTCTCCAACTCTCCTTTCAAAAAATAGTTTAGCCGGAACTTATGATTGGCGTGAAGATGATTTACGTGAATTTACTTCTGCTGCCAGCTCACCTTTTAAAATGATAACTAAAGGTCATCTCAATCTCCAAAACCGTGAAAACAATTATAAAGTGGATGAACTAGAACCAAATGTCTTCTATAATCTTGATGTAGAGTTACAGCCCACTTATTACAAATTGTTAAGTGGTCACCGTTTGGGATTAATTGTATATGCAACTGACTTTGGAATGACCGTACGTGGAAACCAAAATATTAAATACACAGTTCAAGCAAATGAATCAGCTCTGTTAGTTCCTATTAATCCAAATTAATACCAACTACTTCAAACAGCTGACGACTATGCGATAAATCACTATACCAAAATAATGTGGTTTCATACTATCAATTTGAATGTTATAATCGCGGTTGAACTGTTTATTTTTTGGAGATTATTATATGGAAAAGACACAACTAAATTCATTAAAGAATAACCCCCATTCAAAGAAAAGCATTGCTGGATTCTTAATTGCATTGGGAATTGTTTATGGGGATATTGGTACATCGCCTCTATACGTTATGCACTCTTTAATGGTTGGTAACGGTGGACTAGAGAAGATGTCCACTGATTTTATTCTTGGCAGTGTTTCCTTAATTTTTTGGACACTGACTTTAGTAACGACAATTAAATATGTTTTGATCGCTTTGCGAGCTGATAACCGCGGTGAAGGTGGTATTTTTGCCCTCTACACCTTGGTTAGAAAACGTGCAAAATGGCTCATTATTCCAGCTATGATCGGTGGGGCAACCTTTTTAGCTGATGGTATGATGACACCTGCGGTTACTGTTACAGCCGCCATTGAAGGTTTAAAAGGAATTGCCTTTAATAATACGGTATTGATCAGTACTCAGAATCAAGTAATTATCGTGACACTGATCATTCTATCGACACTCTTCTTTATCCAAAGATTCGGAACGCAATTGATCGGTCGTGCTTTTGGACCAATCATGTTAGTCTGGTTTGCTTTCTTAGGCTTAATGGGTATCATGAACCTTTCACATGATTGGACTATGTTAAGAGCTTTGAATCCATACTATGCTTTTGAACTATTACGTAGTCCTATTAACATCAGAGGAGTTTTCATCCTTGGTAGTATCTTCCTGGCCACTACTGGTGCGGAAGCTCTCTATTAAGATATGGGACACGTGGGCCGTCCTAATATTTATACTAGTTGGCCCTTCGTCAAAATTTGTCTATTACTCAGCTACTTAGGACAAGCTACTTGGATTTTAAGCGTTAAAGATAATCACGCCTTGCAAAATATGGGTTCAGCCATGAATCCGTTCTATCAATCGATTCCAGCTGACTTTAGACTGTTTGGAATTTTCTTATCGGCAATGGCTGCTATTATCGCTTCTCAGGCCTTAATTTCTGGTTCCTATACACTTGTCTCTGAAGCAACTAAATTACGTATCTTCCCAAGATTAAAGACTTTTTACCCTACTAATTTCAAAGGTCAGTTATATATTCCAACAGTTAACTCAATTATCTGGGTCGTTTGTTTATTCATTGTTTTCTATTTCAAAACTTCAGAAAATATGTCTAATGCTTACGGTCTTGAAATCACCATCACCATGTTGATGACAACTATCCTGTTACATCAATGGTTATTGATGTAACGAGCTAACCGAGTCTTTACCACAGTAATCATCAGTTTCTTCTTTATCATCGAAAGTATCTTCTTTGTAACCAACAGTAGTAAGTTCATCCATGGTGCTTACATTACGATGTTCATCGCTGCTTTACTTATCTTGGTTATGTTCGTTTGGAGATATGGTGAACGTCTCAAAGATGACAATACTTATCGGAGTCACTTCGTGTCACTCTTAGCTTTTAAACATCAATTGAATGATCTTCGTAAGGACCCAAGCTATCCACTTTACACAACCAACTTGGTTTACTTAACTAAGATCCACGATGGCTATCGCATCAAGAAAAATATTCTTTATTCTATTCTTGATAAACGGCCCAAACGAGCTCAAGTCTATTGGTTCGTAACTGTTAACGTTACTGATGAACCTTATACAGCTGCTTACAGTGTGGAAACTTTTGATACTGATTATATGGTCAGTGTACAACTATACTTAGGCTTTAGAGTTGATCAAAAGGTTAATGTTTATTTGCGGCAAGTGGTCAACGATATGATGTCTAACGGCGAAATCAAACCACAGCCACAGAAATATACTACGATTCCTGATCGTGATGTCGGCGACTTCTCATTCGTAATTATCAAAGAAGTCCTCTCTCCAGATACCAAAATCAGCAACTTGAAGAAGAGTGTCATTCACATGCGCTTCTTCCTCCAGAAATTTATTTCACCTGCCAACTGGTTCGGTTTATCATACAGTGATGTAGTCGAAGAACGAGTGCCATTGGTACTTGGAAAAGTTTCACTCAATCGTTTACGTCTAGTCAGAAAAGATCGTTCAGCTTTGAAAGATATTAAAGTTGACGAAGAAATTGATGACGATGACGAAGATTAACTAGTCTACTAAAAATTATTTTAAAAAAATTAAAGCCATCTGATTTCAAAATCAGATGGCTTTTTTTATACTTGTAAAATTTGAACAGTTTTTTGATTAAGTTTTGAAGTAATAAAGTCCACTACCCACTCAACATCCTTTTGAGGGGCTCCAGACTTTAACAAGTTCCACGATACGTCCAAAGCAACATCATGACCGTCATCGAGTTTCAGCAGGATATAATGTGGCGTCCAGAGGTCATTTTTCTTAGAAAGGACTAAGGAATAAGATAAGATATTTTCAAAATTGACAGATTTTTGTTTTTGGGCAAAAGGAAAGAAAATCGACTTGATCCGCTTAGACCAGGTACTGTAATCATAATAAGATATTGCCCCGTTGTTGACCTTCCACCAACCGTAAAGACTTGGCAGATAGCGCGGATAAATCAAACCGCTCAGAATCAAAAAAGCTGTCTCACCCCAAATGATACCAGCTGCAATATCCTGTCTAAAAACAATAAAAATGAACACTCCAATTGCGGCACCGAAGACCAAACTATTGAATAATGGTTTCCCACTTAATTTTCTGGCAAAGCTTTTTTCGATCATACACAATCGCCACCTTCTGATAGCCAAAATATTATAAAATTAATATTTTTTCGCACTAAAGTTATCGTATTTACAAAATTAAGGCAACGAAGTAGCTCAAGTTTGACGATTCGTCAGGATTAAGGCTTACCAATTTTATTCCCATACGGCATTAAATATAATTTGCATTAATCAATAATTTTAATATTACTGATGACTAAATTTTATTAGAAAGAAGATCGTATTATTATGTTTACATATATGGAAATCGCAGACAAAGATTATACAATCTTCAAAGGTTATGTCATTTATAAAATAGTTGCCGATAAATTGTCCATGACAAAAGTCAGAGGCATGCACGTTTTACAACATATCGACATTCCATTCGCTAAAATCACAAATTTAATCGTTGAAGATTATTATGGAACTGATTGCGTCAGTTTCACTTATCAAGATAAAAAATATTCCTTTATCTATACTGGATATGGCGAAAGTCAATCGCTAATTCACCAATTATACAAAGCTCTCAAAGCTTAGTATTAAAAAAACACTGAGAATATCAGTGTTTTTTTAGTTGATAAATTATTGCAAATATTGTTGAATCCCGTAAGCCACACCATCAGTATCATTATCTCTTGTAATATATTTTGCATAATCCTTTACTCCTGGCAAAGCATTGTCCATCACGATCGGCGTTCCGACTTGTTGGAGCATCACTAAATCATTGTACCCATCGCCAAAAGCCGCCATTTCGCTTTTACGGAGTTTTTCTAAATCTTGAATATATTTGATACCGATAGACTTTTTAGCCGCATGACTGGTAATTTCCAAGTAATTTTCGGCTGACTGGGTGACAGATAAACAATCAGGATTTAAGCCACTGAGTTTTTCATTTAGAGCTTTCATTTCTGTTAAATCAAAGGAAATCAACATGATTTTGTAAATTTCGAGGTCTGGTTGTTTTAATAATGAAACAAAATTAGTCAAAGTTGGATGGTATCCCCCTACTTTAGCCTCATATTCTACTCCCTGATCGATTTTTTCGACTAACCAATGATCTCGATCATAAAGTGAACAACTAACGTCTGGAAACTCTTTTTGCAACGTCAACAAGACTTGCTCTAAGTTAGCTAGATCAATAGTTGATTTCTGCAACACTTTTAAGCCTTGATCCAAAGGTTGAAAAATCAACCCGCCGTTAAAAGCTATTTGTGGTTCTGTTAACTCAAGCTTATCAATCGTTTCCACCATTTCCATTGGTGATCGTGCTGAAACTAATGTAAACGGAATTTGGCTTTCTTTAATTACTTTGACATTATTTTCACTAATTTTACAATTGCTTTGTAAAAGTGTTCCATCCATGTCTGAAAAAATATGCTTAATCATGTTGGTTTCCTTTTCTTTCTTGGATTTGTTGATTAGTAGGTTGGTTGGGTGTTGGGTTCACTGCCGGCTTCCGTTCGGCTCTGAGGGGTCTGGAACGCCATGGGCATCGCTTTGAACCAATTGAAATGCACAATTGTTTCAAAGTCGAGCCTTGTTCTAAGTGTGCTTCGCCCACTAAGAACAATTTCATGGCTTAGACCCCTCAGAGCTCTCACTACAGCCTAGGTTGTTAAAACATATTTGGATATCCCTCAAGTGAACAAGTTCAAGAGATAAATCCAGTTCAAAGGCAAAGAATAAGGTCAAAAACTTAAAAGCCTAAAAGCAAAACGAACTGAGGTTTTTAATAACTACTAATGTATTGAATTGATATGAATATATCAGTTCAATACATTTTTTTGTCTTATCCTCTATCTTTTACCCTTAAGCACCGAGTTTTTTCAGCTTCCACTCCTACTAAGCACAATCAAAAATGTAGAGTTCTCATATATATCACTAACAAATAAACTATGCAGTAACTCTAGTCAGGAGCGGAAGTTCTGGGGGATATCAGTGGTGAAATTTTACTTAATTGGCGGTTTTTGCCAATTTAGTAAAAGGTCGAGCTTGAAGACCGTCAGCTTGCTGAGGGGCTCCAAGTCGGCCCACCACGTTCCATATCCCCCAGAACTGGAGCGGATGACGGCAGTGAACCAATACCACTCCAAAAATCATCACCAATAAATTATAAATGAAAACGTTTAACAAAAACAACCAAAAAAAGTACAACCCCTTTTGGATTGTACTCCTTATGCAAATGAAGTTGCGACACTACCCACAACAATCAAAATAATTCCTAAAATTGTAAAGGTTAATTCGCGGTGGCTCTTTTGTTCATGAAGTACAAAAATACCACCAAATGTTCCAATCACAACGTTTAATTGTGTCCAGATGAATGCTGATGTATTACCGTTGGCTTTGGCTGAGAAAATGTAAGCAAAGGCTGCAATTCCCCAAGCAACTCCGGCAATAATATTTTGATATTGTTGTTTTTCTTTAAAGGAATTCTTATCAGTAAATAAGGCGTAGATAATTGATCCTAATAAGATACCTAACATTTCTGGCAAGAATATTCCGGTAGGACTTTCTGCCTTAACGATAGGCATATTTGGAAATGATGAATAGATCCAAAATCCTACTGTAGTACATAGTAGGAACAAGGCATCCCTTAGTTGCATCTTTTGACCAGAGGCATTGTCACTAACTGAAGTTAACAAAGCTCCGATAACTACGATGGCTAAAGCGATGAAACCAACGATTTTAGCATGAACTCCGGCCCAATCACCAAAAATCAAAACACCGATGATTGAATTACCAACGAGCTGAAATACGGTTGAAAGTGGAACTGTTCCGGAAACACCGATTCGTTTGAAAGAAATAAATTGACCAATTTGGCCGATCGTCCACAAGGAACCACAGAGAACTGAGAACCAAAATGCTTGAGCACTAACACTTGGTTGTGTTATTAAAAATGAGATTAAACCGACAATAGTTGCTCCCGCACCGATACCAAACATTTGGTTGACTGGTGAACCGCCGACTTTACCAGTAATGATTGGCATGAAACCCCAACCTAGGGCTGGAATTAAAGCAATTAAAATATTCATTATGAAGCTCCTTCTGTATTAAATAAATCTGAGTAATAATTTTTAACGTGGCATGTTTGATTTATCTATAAAACTGAATGTTTTTCTTAAAATAAACTCTTTTTGCTATGCATTTACGAACATTATTACAATAAATTATCTAAATAAGCATTTTTGGCATGAAAATGTCGTCGCTTATCTAGACCATTTTAATAGTTTAACTCATTCTGAATAAAATGGAAGCATTTTCTTTCAAAAAACGAAAAAAAATGAAAGTGCATTCAAAATTTTCCTTAATCTGAACGTTACTTTCATTTTCTTACAAAATTATTTATTTTTTTCCGCGATTACTATTAACTATTTGAAGTTTCTGATCGAACTCATAAATAATTGGTTTGCCATTAGCTACTTCAACGCCATCGATGTCTTTATCACTGATTCCTTCGATGTACTTGATCAAAGCACGGATAGTGCTGCCATGAGCTACGATCAATTGATTCTTGCCATCCAGCAAACCTGGTGCCACGTGATCAACATAATATGGAACAATTCTTTGATATGCTTGATAGAGACTTTCAGCAAGTGGCATGATATCGGCATCAAAATACTTGTAAGGGCCAATATTGCCATCGGCTTGAGGCAACTTAGGTGGGACTGAATAGAAGCTTCGCCGCCATTGATGAACTTGTTCCGCTCCAAATTCACGTCTAGTTGCATCTTTATTTTGTCCCCGCAATGCTCCGTAATGACGTTCATTCAAACGCCAAGTTTTGGTGACTGGCAAATAATTTAAATGCAGATCATCTTGAATTATATAAGCTGTGATAATAGCTCGTTTCAATACTGACGTATGGACATGATCAAAATAGAAACCTTTTAATTTTTCGGCGGCCAAATGGGCTTGTACTACTCCTTGCTGAGTTAAACCCACGTCGTTCCAGCCTGTATATTGATTCAAAGCATTAGCAATACTTTCCCCATGTCTGACCATGACAAGTTTTACCATCTTACAACATTCCCAACTTTCATAAAGACTTACCTATTAATCTTAGCACAATTGCAGTGTCATATTAATCTATCAGTGAATTATCCAAACCTCGAGAACACTCTGCCTGTAGGGTGACATGACTAATATTGAATTTATCTTTCAACAATTTATCAGCTTGATCATACAAGCCATCTAACTCGATCATATTACAATTACTTTTGACGTTAATATGAGCATCCAACATGATATGGTTTTCATCGATCATCCAAACATGGACGTGATGAACTTTGACAATTTCGGGAATAGTTAGGATTTCAGCCTGTACGGCGTCCAGATCGATTTTTGGGCTGGCTTCCATCAAGATATTAACTGTTTCAGAAACGACCGTGTAAGCCTCTTTTAAAAGCCAAATGGCAATAACAATTGTAATTAGTGGATCGATCCAATTCCAATTGAAGAGAATCACAAAGATTGAGGCCACAAAAACGCCAACTGATGACAAGGCATCGGTCATCATATGTAGAAAGGTCGCTTTGATATTTAAGTTGTGTTTTGAACCTGTCATCAACAATAACATGGAAACAAAGTTAGCTACTAATCCGACCAAAGACACGATCATCATCAGTCCACCATTGATATGCTGGGGCTGAGACAAGCGCCGAAATGATTCCACTACCATCATCAAAGTAATGACGACTAAAACGATTGAATTAACGAAAGCTGCCAATATCTCAGCCCGTTTGTATCCAAAGGTTTTCTTAGTATTATTTTTACGTCGACCAATTACATTGGCCACATAAGAAATTATGATTGAAAGTGAATCTTCTAAATTATGAAAAGCATCGGAGATCAATCCCAGACTACCTGAGAAAAACCCACCAATAAATTCAATAATGGTAATCAAGACATTCAGTATGGTGATATAGAAGAAACGTCTACCAGTAACTTTTTCACGTTCCATAACACCACCTCCTCAAGGACTATCATACCAATCTTTACTGAAAAATAAAAAAAGATGGAGCTTTTTTAAGTTCCATCTTTTTGACCCTTATATATCCTTCTATTTAGTTGTTTGCTTAGCAACAACTTTAATGGGATGAGCTACATCAATGATATCAGAGAATCTATTTGTAATATAGTCTCTCATACCGTCACGAGCTTCTTTCTTAGAAACGTTGTGACAAATGCGCTTCTTAGCAATTGTTTGGCCTTCCTTGCTCCAGAAATTACAAGTAACTTCGTAATCGCCATGATTACCAAAAAACAACATCATTGTGACCCCCTTCTATGCATAATAACTATCTCATTAACTTCGACCAGATATTTATACCACTTTTCAAAGATCAGTTCAACATAATTTTTAAAATACTTTTTTTTAAGAAAGACTAAGCATTTTTTAGTAAATTAATTCCGTCGAACTTAATATGATATTATGGTCATAACGAAATACTCATAGGGGAGTAACGTTATGAAAAGACAAAATAACGCACTGCAAAGTCGCATGAGTCGGATGGCATTACGTAGAAAAAGATTACCTTTTTACAAGAAAAAATCGTTCATTATTCCGACCATTTTAATCATAATTATTTTAATTGGTATATTTGTTTTTTGGAAAGTCAGTTCTTCAGAGCAGACTACCTCAACTCAGCCATCACACAAAACTGAGGCTGTAAAACCAAAAAAGACTACAAAAAAAGCTACCAAAAAAACTGCCGCTAAAAAGGAAACTACCAAAGAACAGCCAGCTCAAAAGGTTCAAAAAGATACGGAACAAAAACCTGCCGCCAAAACATTTACTAATCCAGGTTCCTACAATGACTTAACTTATGACATTGATTGGTATACCTTCAAGATCTCAAATGAAGTTAAATTGATCAAGGATACAAATGGTGACGCAGCACTCTTAGTGAAATACAATTATACAAACAAGACCTCTACCGCTGAGATACCTCAGCAAGTTCAAAATACAGCGATCATCTTGAAACAAGATGGCAAACAACTGTCTGCGACTGGTACTAGTGGCGATAACGCTAGTATTATTAATAGCAGCAACTCAACTCAAGTCCAACCGGGCAAGAGTTTCGACGGAGCCTTGCTAGTTAAAGTTAACAATACAACTTCTGAAGTTACAATGTACTTTAAAAACATCCAAACCCAAGGTTTGCTCGACACAACTCAACCTCTCAAGTTAGACTAAATTAGAAAAATGTGCCAAAAAAGGACCTGATTCGAATTTTTGAATCAGGTTCTTTTTGACGCTAAGAACAGAGATATTATTTTGTCACGTGATTGTAGAAATTAGTAATTATGTCACAGACTTTAACTTTAATTAGAAAGATCATTTTTTAACCACAAAGTTCTTTAATTGAGATCTGGCAATTACTAAAGTTATTAGTAAAAAAATTACCATAATGTATAAAATGGCCATCGAGAATTGTGTTTGCCCCATTTGTCCCATTAGTTTATTGGAAAACATTGGAAACATATCACGCAATGCATGTAAAACAATGACCAAAGTGAGGTTTTTAGTCTTTAAATAGATCGTGCCGAAGAGAATACCTATTGCCGCTGCAAAAATCACTTGCACTGAAACATAGCCAATCGGTAAAGCCTTCAAGTTCGTCACATGAATCAAGCCAAAAATTAAACTGCTGACAACAACTGTCAAAAAGGCTCGATTCTGAGTCAATTTTAAGAATAAAGCTATCAATAACCCCCGAAAAACATATTCTTCTGCAAGCCCTACTAGTAAGCAGATGACGATGGCTCTTATTTTAACTTGAAAGTCAGCTTCAAATAACACTGGATAGTCGAGTAAACCAATGATAATAATTGCCGGCATTGCTGTCATCAACTGCTCAAACAAATTTCGATCATTGAACCAAGAGACTCTCTGTTTAAAATAAAAATAATTTAATCCCAAAGCGATTAAAAAGATCACCAAATCTGCCGCCGCTTGCCAGAGACTGGTGGCTGATGCTTTATGGACGTGTATGACAAGTGGGAAAAGGAAGAGCACCGCTGGAAAAATCAAACTGGCGACAACTATTTTGGTCAGATCATTTCGGAAAAATTTCATATATCCTCCTAGAATAATATTTATTTATATTATATTATTATTTACCTTGACATGAAACGCGTTCGATAAACTAATATCTACTTGTTGAGATACAAAGCCCAGTTAAGAAAAAAATGATCATGTTTTTTCATGGCTTACCCTTCAAATAGTATTTCACATTAATTTGTTCAAGCCCATTTTGTGGGCTTTTTTTGTGCCTTGAATTTACAATTCAACTGAGGAATACAATGAGGCGTATGTCGAGGAGAAAATAACAGTCATGGATGTAAATGAATTGACTGTCAACCCCGCTGTCTGTAGAGGGTACTTTGCAGGTAATGGTTTGGAAACGGTAATCAGAATTATGGAAAGTCGGAGGAAGTATTACAATCAGCTCCAAAAAGATACCGCTCAAGTATAAGTTTATTTAAAACAAAAGAGTCGATAAATATCAGTTTTTCCTAACATTTATCGGCTCTTTTTTAATTGGATGATCAAATCCATTTGTTATTTTTAGAAATATTGAGTGCTTCTATCCGAGACTTGCAACCGGTTTTGCTCAAGATAGAAGAGATATAGTTTCGAACGGTCCCTTCGGATAAGAAGGCCAATTTGGCGATATCTTTGGTACTTGCACCGGTGTTAATAAGTTTTAGGATATCAATTTCCCGTGGAGTCAGTGGATTTTTTTCGGAATTGATAACAGTTTTGACTAGTTCGGGTGAAAAAATTGTCTTCCCAGTTAAGACAGCATGAATAGTTTCAATCAATTGATCAGTTGGATTGTCCTTTAATAGGTAAGCATTTACATCATACCTAACAGCTTGCTCAAAGTAACTTTCTTGAGCAAAAGTCGTCAAGATAATAATTTTGATTGGTTGTTTCAATAATCTCAGCTGCTTGGCAATTTCTAATCCAGTCAATTCAGGCATTTCAATATCAAGTATTGCTACTTCAGGTTGTAATTTAATAATTTCATTAAAAGCAGTCATTCCATCAGTGGCAGAGCCGACGACTTCCAAGTCATCCTCTAAGCCTAACAGGGTCGCCAAAGCGGTATTCAACATTTCTTGATCTTCAGCTAAATAAATACTAGTCATTTTTTACTTCCTTCGGGATTGAGATATCGATTATTGTTCCGTGATCAGAAAATACTTCCATTATACCGTTTAAGGAATTGATTCGTTGCTGCATGCCAGTCATGCCGAAGCTATTATTTCGTTTATTTTTAATGCCTATGCCATTATCCTTAATTGTTAGCTTAAAGGCTTGATTATCTGATGAAAAAATTAAGTTAACTTGATTAGCTTTGCTATGACGAATGATATTAGTCACAGCTTCTTTTATGACTGCAGACAAGACATTTTGAACGTTATCGGGCCAATTGACTGAATCATTTTCATTGGTCGTCGAAAGAAAAATTTTAGCAGTTTGGAGATTCTTTTCTTCTATAATCATGGCCTCGGCGATAGTTTTTTTGTTCAAGTTGGTGACAATTTCACGAACTAAACTGAGATTATCGCGCGAAGTTTGAGCAATGTCTTGGAGTTCTTTTGCTGCCTTTTCTTGATCCTTTGACATGAGTTTTTCAGCCAGCTCTGCTTTTAAGGTGATCAGTGAAAACGACTGGCCTAAATTATCATGCAGGTCCTTGGCGATCCGTCCACGTTCTGACTGGCGAATCAATGATTCAAGACGTTCATTACTCTGACTTAATTGCGAACGACGACGATAAGTTTGTCTTAATGAATAAGCTGCAAAGGGGGATCCAATTGCAAAAAATAAGGCGATTGAAAGGGAATAAAATGTTTGATTAGGATCATACATTTCAGACATGGTAATTCCAAATATTGCGACAAGTAAGTATAGAGCAGTATACCGATAAAAAGTTTTTTTGTTGAGGTTCATTGAACCAATTTGCCAGGCCGTAAAAACATACAGTGTTCCATAATTGGAGAATGCCGCAACTATTAAACTGATAACCAACTGAATTACCAATTTAAAGAAACGAGCAGTTGGTAATTCATACGAATCGTGATAAAACTTGGCGTAAATTAGCAATAGAACAGTAATTCCGATACGTGGATAAGTTCCTTTAACGGAGCCGACTATTTGAACGGAAAAAAATGCCAAGGCAATAGTCCAAAAATAAGGCAACGATCCGTATGCCTTATCAAACAAGAATTGTTTTTTTAAGAAATTTTTCATTCAGTTTCGAGCTCCTTAGTGGCCATCAATCTTGATCCAACTACAATAACAAGAATAAGTATAACTAACCAAATGACAAAATTAAATAAATTACTGAACTGAAAATTATTACCTGAGATTATATCGTTTGAAATGGCAGAAATTGAGTAAGTTGGCATCATTTTACCAATTGTTTGTAGCCAGTTTGGCAGTGTTTGGAGTGGCCACCACAAGCCACTTAACATTGCCATTGGAAAAACTGTTAAACTCGTAACCAGATTGACTGAACTAGGATTCTTAAATAGTGAAATGGCAATACCAATGAAAATAAGAACGAAGGATCCGGCTAAACATGTAAGAATAACTAGTATCATTTTTGGAAGAGCAAGTGAGATGTGGTTAACGAACACACCAATAGCACCGATAGATAGCAGTGAAATTAAGTTTAATGTTAAAAAAACAACAATCAATGAACCATAATATTTAACTTTGGATTCTGGTGTAATATCAACGAAAAGATCAAAGTGGCTAGTGTGTTCTTCCAGTAAAGTATTGGCAACAGTGATGACTGATCCGAGTAAGGAACTAAAAACCATCATACTAACCAGATAGGCAACGTTCCATTGTTTAAGTGTGTCATTGGGAACACCTGACGATAATACTTTGGTATAAAGCAAATAAAATACTACCGGCAACATTAAATCAAAAAAGAAAAAATTCAGATTACGCAATACGATTCTGGTAAAGTTAAGTTTAGTTTGATAGATAAATTCTGACATATTATTTTCTCCTTTGGTTGAGATCGATGAAGATACTCTCCAATGAATTTTGTGAAATCTTGATGTTATTAATATCGGCCAAGAGCGGATTTAAAGCGGAGAGAATCCGATTAGTATCATTGGTTACGATCATGAAGTGATTTCCTAAATGTCGAATCGGATCAGCTCCAACAAGTTTAGTGATGATTGTTGGATCAATCTCGCTATCAAAATCTATTTGTGCATTTCCAGTGTTATGACGAAGTTGCATTAAATCACCATCGAAGATAATTTGATGGTCTCGTAAAATTAAGAAACGATCCGCGACATTTTCTAATTCATCCAAGTGATGACTGGTCACAAAAATAGTTTTTCCAGACATCTTTAGCTTCAAAATTTCTTCCCAAAATCTTTTGCGACTGCTTGGATCCATTCCGTTAGTTGGTTCATCTAAAAATAAAATTTGTGGATTGCCAACCATTGCGAGCGCAAATGATAAACGTCTCATTTGACCACCGGATAATTGTTTCAGAAACAAATTTTCCTGGTCAGATAATTGAGCCAACGTAATTATCTCTTGATATGAGAGGTGCTGTTGATAATAACTTTGTGATAACTGAATAATTTCTTTGACCTTTATCCTTTTTAAAGCAATATCTTTTTGCATCATCACACCCATAAAAGCTTTAGCTGAGGTATTCCTTTTATCCAAGATTGAGATAGAACCGGAATTCACTTTGATCAGTCCAAGCATGATATTAATCAACGTAGTTTTGCCAGCCCCATTTTCACCTAACAATCCAATTATTTGCCCCTTTGGAACTGAAAAGGTAATCTGATTTAAAATTATTTTCTTCCCAAATGACTTATTCACGTCTCTAACATCAATAACGTTATCCATAGGATTCTCCTCATAAACTTAAAATTTATTATGGATATAGCATAAGATTATCACGTCATATCAGTAAGTGTGCGATGTCACGAATTAGGTATGACATTTGTCATAAAACAATGAAAAACTATCATTTCGTTAGAGTTTTCTAAATATATATATAATTCGGCCTTGAATTTACAATTCTAGACATAGAAAAGAGGTAAGTTAAAAGCTTACCTCAATTGATTTCACACCTTTGATTTAATGATTTCGACTAATCTTTTGATATCATCATCAGTCGTCGGAATCCCAGTTGATTTCCAAGCACAATTCAATTTAATTTGACTATGATCCGTTTGAATTACCAAATAATGGATCTTTCGAGATAGAGGAACCTTTAAGGGCCCGCCTAGCGGATATTGACTGTTGAGGATGGATTTACCTTCAATAATTGAAAAATCTCTGATAGCTGAATATGGCACTTCAATCGGCTTTTTCGCAAACGGTAAAAAAATAGCTTGAATTTTTTTCTTCCAGTCGCTGTAGTCATAGTAGTAAATTCCTTGGTCATCGAGCTTCCAATAACCATAAGAGTCCGACAAACATACTGGATAAATTAACATACTATCAATTGCAAAAGCTAATATACCGCAAACAATCCAAATTAATGGTAATTGAGGAACCATTGAGTAAATAATGGCTGCAACAACGATTCCAAAAAAGATGCTGATCAATAATGGTTCGAAGTTGATTTTTCGGGCAAAGCTCAATTCCTGTTCCATCTTAATCACCCTGTATATTCTATGACCATCTTAAAAATAATCTCTTTTTGACGACATTGACAAAAATAACACTTAAATTGTCCTCATTGTCAAATTATAAAAAAACTACGACAATTTTGTAGGATATTGTCGTAGTTTTAAATTATTTTTTCTTCTTTTTAGCTTGCTTATTTGGATTTCTTGTAAAAGCCCGTTTGATAACTTGGAAAAATCCTAACGACTTAACGATGTGATCCGGCTTGATATAAACTCGGATGGCTCGCAAAGCTTTCTTAGGATCTTTGGCTGAAAAACTGAATGTTCCATTCTTCTTCGTTTCGATGGCAAAGCGAGGAATCCACTTACCACCAAAAACAACTGAAACAATTACCAAACGTACTTCTGTCCAAGGAATTTGGATATAGTTACTGGCATCCCGATCATCGTAAAATTCGAAGCCCTTATCTCCGACCATGATCTTACCGTAATCTGTCATTCCTAAGTGAGAAGTTGCATCCATGACCAAATCCGACTTCGTATTTAATGATTGAACCATTCAAACTAACCCCTTTATCTCTTTATAAAAAGTATTATACGTCTTTATCTATTATCAAAAAAGAGGTGGAACTCTTTTGGAGCGTCTGTCCTCTTTTATCACGCACAAATGCTATTATAACAACGTTTTAGCATGAAGATATTCTTATAAATCTACAATTTTCAGTAAAAATACTATCATTTACCTTATCATTGACAGAATAAATAATCAATCGCTTTCATATTTATTCTAGTAGTAATCAATTGTTTGAACTCACACATATCATTCATATCATCTAGACTGACTTATATACTATCATTCACGCTATCATCTAGATTATTTTAAAACATGCTTATTAAATTGATTAAGTGTTATACTCATTTCATCTGCAAAATCATTATATTGCTCTTCACTTAAATCACGTTTAACAAACTCTTCTTTTATGTAGAAGTAATATTTTTTTGATATAAGCTCCCTGTCCTTTAAATTCACCAAACTTTCATCAGCAATCTGTTTGAAAGTCTTCTTATCTTTAATATGATATTTCCAAGCTAATCTACCCTTCTCATATGATTCACGACACCACTTGGCTTTTAAAAGTGACTTCTTCTTCGATTGATTATCAGACTTTAAGTTGCTCTTCATCCATTGCGATAATCCTGTATGCAACATCATAAATCTTAAATCATATTCTTGTGCACGCGCGGTAGTAATATGTAGTTTCTTACATATAATATCTAGTTTATCTAACTTTAGATTCCCCTCAATTCTCTTGTTATAAACACACTTAATAGACTTACGCAAATACTTTTCATTAGTCTTGCTATTGTAATAACCACTATTAACCATAGACATATATTTATCGATACTATTATCTCTTAATGTTAAAGCAGTCAATACTATTTCATAATAACTACTTAACAAGTCTTCATAATACTGGGGACTTTTATCGATATAACAGTTCATAACGTAACGCTCATATTTCTTTAAGTCTTCTAACAGCGAATCATAGAAAACATTTCGGTCAATAACATTCTTAGAATAGTAGAAACGAGAAATCTTATAATCAGTCGTCAAATTAACAGCTCTATTTTCAAGAGCCTTTCTAAACTTATAAGACTCTTGTTGCCTTAAAATGGCTATCATTTTCCAGCCTTTGTAATTGCAATAATGAGTAACAATGTCGTCTTCCAATTTAACATGCAAAAAGCTTAAATATTGTTGAAATACTTTAAGAATATTACGCATATTCACTTCATTACTGGACTTAATTAATGAATCAATAATCTCATCAGTCTTGTCATTTAGCATAGTGAAGTTATCTTCACTCACTTTGCTGAAGTCTTCTAGATTAACTTTGATTACTTCTTTAAGCTCATGTTGAGTTTCTCCCGAAGAATATTCATTTAGTTGAACAGCTGTATTACCCAACTCACTAAACAATATTGAGTCATCATATACCCATTTTTTAGTACTATCGTCATCTACATCATCAGAAATATTCTTTCTTAACTCAAAGAATTCAAATATATTTAATCTCTGCTGTTCAGTAAACAATTGTATGATTAATTGTTCTCTACTATCTAAGTCTTCATTTAGTTCATATTTATGCAATGCTCTAACAGCACACGTAAATTTGTCTTCTGTATCCCCTACGACAAAAACATCGTTTAAACTGTTCATTAGTTCATTGTTATAAATATCAGTCGTATATACGTTGTCATCAAAACCAAAATCAGTTATTTTATCTATATTATCTAAGTTAATGTCACCACATTTATCTACCTTCATACTAAATATCCTCTATAAATAATGTCCTGGGTAAAGTCTTCTTAATCTTACTTAAGCGCTTATTACCTCGGTCTACGTATTTACGTTCAATATCACACGCAACAAATTGTCTGGACATATAGTAAGACGCAACGGCAATTGATGCACTACCGCTAAAATTATCGATTATGATGTCGTCTATTCTAGTGTACTTACGAATAAGATTAACTAAAAGTCGAATTGGTTTTGGGTCAGGATGCTCATCATCCTTCTTAGTAGCGTCCTTATCTTTATCTTCTTTAACAGTTGCCTTGTCCTCTTTATCGGGAGCAAATATCTTCAATTCTTTAGCAGTTTCCCATTCTTCATTACTAAATAATGGGTCGAAATCACCACTGTAATATCTATCACTCTTACTAGTATTGTAGTTATTATATGCAATCAATAAAAACTCGAATTGTCTTACAGTATCAATATTTTTTCGGGGATTGGTCTTACCCCAAGCAATTGTATCTACCACTGTGAAATCATGGTCTTTATCATAAAAATTCTCAATTTTGGGTTTGATGATTCTATCAATATTAGCTTTAGTATTGAAAATCATAACTATCCCATCTATCGCAATCTTGGGTAGTACGGTATCTAACCAATCTTCAAGATTAAAACCACTATCCCAATTTGCAATTTTTATATCATACGGCGGGTCAGTCAAAAGCACGTCAATACTAGAGTTTGGGATATCTTCAAGTAAGTCTTGATAGCTCATACATTTAATTTTATCTATATATTTACCTGGAATTTGAGACATAAAAAGGACACCTACAATCATTATTTATCGATATAAGTATATCAATAATAAATGTCTGTAGGTATCCTCTTTTTTAGATTAAATAACGATTATCAAGACTGCTTCGCAGTCTTCAACCTCTTAACTAATATTTCAGTATATTCAGTCAGAATATCAATGATTTTTTGTTTGTCATCATCATTTAACTCATCAATATTTCTTACAGCACTACTTATGATTTTAGCAAAATTAGACACAACTTGTTTGTATACAACATCACCAACCGACCCTGCCATAAGTAAAATATGACCTTTCTCATCATGGGTAATTTTCAATTCTTCGACTTTATTAGCTTTAACCTTATTCTGAATATTCAAAATTTGACCCTCGGTAATATCATAGCCATCAGACTTTAAAAAATCTTGAATTTTCTTAAAGTTCAAAGATAACTTTGTACGTTGCAAAAGTTCTATCACTAGTCTTAAAGCTTCCTCACTATCAACCTTAACTTTGACAATCTCTTTTTCATCATCTTGTAACTTAGTAGTTTTATAATCGATATTCTCTTGATTGAAATCTTCATCTTCCGTTAATAACATACGACTGTACCCCCTACGATATCTAATATTCGACAACCTTCAATTGTCTTCAACATGATACCGTCATTCGTAAGCAGTGTGTCTGATATGTTATCCATTTTCCCTAACGATGAATAATTAATATGGAGGACTGATTGATGGCGCTATCGCGCTCTTCTTGCTACTTATATAACTGATACTAATCAACTTAAGTTAAGTTATTTTGAGTGGACATCGTAGTAGCTTTCTTCGACGTTCTTCAAGCTCTTCAATTTTACACATATAATTACACGTAATAACTCTTGAAATGCTTGTCACGTAAGTTATCAAGACACTTCAGTAAATTATCAGTAATACTTTAGTCGACCTAACAATGGTAAAGAATGGCTCGTCATAGCAGTTTGATTAACACACATATTTATGTCTGTAAGCATCCTCTTTTATTAAAATATGAGCAAAGTAAAAGGACACCCTCTTAGTCATAAGATGTCCCTTGTTGGTCTTGCATATTATTGATACTGCTAATCAATCTTCAATCATATCCATTTAACCATCCTACTTACATTGATATCCTACAGTTGGATTGAACTATCTTTTTTTGCTTTGATTAACTGTTTTTGTTTAACAGCAACCTTCCAATGTCTTTATATTAACAGCTTCTGTATCACATTATTGATAATTATTATCAATTTCCCAAAATTATTTTCGATAATTAATCTTAGTAGTCTTGCTAGAAATGAAAATCGGAATAATGTATCGATAAATTAATTCGTAATGAGCCATTTTGATAGTTTAAGAGCTCTTCAAATGGTCAACATAATTATACATAAAGTCTTCTGTATTGCTTGTCACGTAAGCTATCAAGCTTCTTCGATAAGATATGAACTGCTGAAGGATTCATTTTACATAAGAGATAACTCAGCTATCATACTAACTTAAATTTAGTTTACTAATACTGCTTAACTAACACATCAATTTATGTCTGTAACTATCCTCTTTTATACCTTACACATATTAATCAAGACAAAATATTATACTGTCTTGCAATAATAAAACTGGTCGTCAGTCACATATGTTAAATTAAAATTGATTTACTAAAACTCCTCAATTAACGCATCAATTTATGTTTGTAACTATCCTCTTTAACCTGTAAGTATATGAATCAAGACAAATAAAAAGACACCCTCACATAATAGGATGCCCCTTTGTCTTGTAATCCATACTACCTGATAGTATCAATCAGTCTTGGAATCTCTCTTGTATGACTATCACATTATTCATACAGGTCACACTATCGCTGATTGAACTATCTATTTTTGCTTTGATTAGTTGTTTTTGTTTAACAGCTAACTTTTTATCTTCTATATATTAACGTCATTCGTAATGAGATGTTGAAGATTATTATCAATTTCGCAAAAAAAATTATTGGAGATTGAATCTTAGGACTGTCGCTAATAATGAGAAACTTAGTTTGAAGATTGATAAATTAATTCGTAATGAGAACCTTCAGCTTTCTTCAAGCTCTTCATTTAACTGAGTATAATTACACTTAAATGCTCTTGTAATGCTTGTCACGAAAGCTATCAAGCCTCTTCAGTTAAATATTAGCAATGCTGATTGTGAACTTACGAGAATACTCAACTTAGCAACATACAACATGAGTAATTGTTAATAGCATACTTTAATTAATATGCAGATTTATGTCTGTAAGTATCTTCTTTTAAAGAGATTAAATAAGATTCTTTTATAAAGAAAAAGAGCTGACCTTACGGCCAACCCTTCTTCTAATAATCATCTACTTAACGTTAATTTGTTGGATTATTTAATCCATGTTGTTAAACCATCAGCAGTTGCTTCATCAATACCCATATCCATATCAGCTGAGTATAATGCCCAACCTACAACGTTACCTTTGGTATCATACAAATGATAAACCTAAATTAGCAAATACATTTTCATACCTCGACCAGATAATCCTAAAACAAAAAGATTAAGTCTAAATGACCTAATCCTACTTCTTATGCTCCATTAGCCAATTATTATATGCTTCTTCCATTTTTGTAAAATCAACACACGTTCGTCTTAATTTATTATCTCCAGACATCCATTGAGTATACACATCACTTACTTTAGTCATAAGCAATTCTTTATTTGCCACCTTATTTATATAATTCATCTTATTATACATTAACCATGTTTTCTTATCTTTTCCATCAGGGATAACATAGTGATAAATATGGTCAGGAACAGGAATCATATATGCCATCCTAAGAAACGATAATGGCGGTCTATCAACATCCTCATAAATTGGAAATACAGGTTCAGCATGACGACATAACATAGCTTCCTTTTCAGGACTATATCCTGAAAGAGGAATAAAATATTTCTTATTGATAAAGTAATTAAACCACCTATATAATTACGGTCAGTTTGATAACCATATTTTCTACCTTGATGCATAACACGATTATCTATAGAATATAAAAAATCAATGTATTCATCATCTATACTCACAATTCTAAATCGCTGTTTTTTACTCATGTTATCCCCATAAAAAAAGCCATCATACGATGGCGGTGGTTTATTACTAAATTTATCATACCCACTTCTATTCGATAACCTAATTAGTCAAAGACCATTAGGCAGGTAGGGTTCCACCTCTCTTGCATATATAATATAACATCTTTAAGTTATTTTGTAAATAATAACTGCTAATTACTACTATTACAGATTGTATTATAACTAACTACACCCTATTTACAATTATTTCAATCTGAAAGTGATGTCACAGAATCCTATCTCATAAAGTTAAAAAGATTCTTTTTGTAATACACAAAAAGAGCTGACCTTACGGCCAACCCTTCTTCTAATAATCATCTACTTAACGTAATTTATTGGATTATTTAATCCATGTTGTTAAACCTTGGTCTGTATATGTTGAAACTGGTTCATCCATTTCCATCAAACATAGACCCCAACCTACAGCGTTACCCTTACCATCATAGACTAACATACCTGTGGCTTTACCACTAGCACCTACTGAGTCCCAAATTGAACCTTCCAGTGGGTCTGGATTATCAAATCCTGCATTCAAAAAGTTTAAATAATCATTCTTTGTTTTAAAGATATGGTCTGATACATAGTAGTTAGTACCTAAGTTATAACCACTATTCTTGACAAATTGGTCTTTAATTTGGTCTGTAGTTAAACCAAATGTGTCAGCCGTTGTGGTATTAAATCTGCTTGTATCCCAATTGGCTGTCGTGGCTTTTCCACCAAAGTCTTGAATACCTACAAACATACCATTTTCAAGTTGTTGTACACCTACACCAATGTCAGTCATACCTTTATCTAACATAGTAGCATTATGTTCTGGTGATTCCTTCCATTGATTAAACAAGTTTTGAGCTACTTCATCGGCAGTTGAACCGTTTGTGACGGCCAAGTTTTCAGCCATATTAGTTGAACCGTATTGTTGCAAGTTTGCTTGAGTTTGAGCCATAAACTCATCGTGGTTAGCGGAGTTGATGTCGCCACTGGCGTCAACGTGTCCCTTTTCAGTGAGGGAACGTGCTAAAGCTCCTGCGGTTAAATTACTATCAACATTTAGTTCTGATAAACTGTTAGCAGTTCTGTAATTATTTACTAATGAGATAACCTTATTTGCAACAGCTAATGTATCAACTGTTTGTACAGGTGCATCTTCTGTATATGTAAAGTTGATTACATTATTATCCTTAACAACCTCCAATGATTTAGATGATTGGTCTACTGTATAACCTTTGATAGCTGGTGCTGTTTCGGTTACAGTTGAACCAACAACTTGGTCAGTTAAAGTCTTAGCAGATTGTAATACATTGCCGTCAGCATCTAAGTAATTTACTGTTACATTAGCCTTTGAAACAACTGGTGCATTCTTAGTGTACTTAAAGTTGATTACATTACTATCAGCTTTTACTGTAATTGATTGACTGGCATCACCATCTAGGGTATAACCTTTGATTTCAGGTGCATCAGCTTTATAAGTTGAATCTACATCAGCTGTATCAGTTTTAGCAGTTTGTAGTACATTACCATCTGCGTCAAGATAATTAATAGTAATAGTTGCTGTCTTAGGTGCAACAGCATTCTTTGTGTATGTGAATGTTACAGTTGAACCTTCTTTGGCTACATTTACATTCTTAGTAGCTTCAGTAGCTGTATAACCTTCAATTGATGGAGCAGATACTTCTATATCTTTACCAACTTCTTGGTCTTTAAGTACAGTATCTTGTACCCCTTCAATAGCTTTGCCATTTTCGTCAACTGCCTTGATTGTTACATCTGCCTTTGAAATAACTGGTGTATCTTTTGTATATTTAAATGTTACTGTATTACCATTTTTAGAAACAGTAACGGTCTTAGTAGCTTCAGTAGCTGTATAACCTTCAACTGTTGGTGCGGATACTTCTACATCTTTACCAACTTCTTGGTCTTTTAGTACGGTATCTTGTACCCCTTCAATAGCCTTGTTATTCTCGTCAACTGCTTTAATAGTTACGTTAGCTTTAGTAACGACAGGGTCAACTGGTGTTGTAGCATTCTTAGTATATGTGAATGTGATTGAATTGTTATCTTTAGCAACAGTTAGAGTCTTAGTTGCAGAATCGGCTGTGTATCCTTCAATAGCAGGTGCATCTTCACTTACGGTTGAACCTACTTCTTGAGCTGAAACAGTCTTAGCAGGTTTTAGAACGTTACCTTCTGAATCAAGATAGTTTACAGTTACATCTGATTTCTCAACAGTTGGTGTTGTTTCTTTAGCTTTATAAGTAAAGGTAATTGTGTTGCCGTCCTTACTTACAGTTTGCTTTTGAGTAGCTTCATTTGTAAGAGTATAACCCTCAATAGTCTTAGCATTAACAGTTACATCAGAACCAACTTTGGCTGTTTGAGTTTCTGCGTCAGCAATTTCCTTGTTGTTTTCATCAACAAACTTAGTAGTTACAGTAGCTGTTTCATCAGCAGGGTCAGTTGGTGTAGTAGTTGAACCATTACCTTCTTGTTCAGTAGTTTCAGCATCAGGTGCATTCTTTGTATATGTCTTCTCACTTCTTGATGATTCACTAGTTAAGTTAGCATCGTTAGCTTTTACCCATTCATCAGTAGCAACACGGTAATATGTAACCCCATTTACAACAACTTTTTGGTCTGTCTTCCAATCAGTGTTTGATGCTAATGCACGGTTAGAAACTAGTTGAGCTCCCTCAGTCATAGGGTTTCTATATAATCTTACATATGTGCCGTTACCTTCACCTACGCGAACAACGCCAGTCAGATTTTGTGTTGATGTTTCATCAGCTAAATCCATTTGCTTAGCATTAGCGTATTCATTACCGCCTACGAGTAGATAAGTCTCACCATCTACACCCTTAACAGCCTTAGCAGTCTTCCATTTAGTACCATTTTCAAGGCCACGATTTGCTTTATGCATGTCATTACTTGTAACGCTGTTATAAAGTTGAACATAGCTACTTGTTGTTGAATTAGCTGTTGCAACGTTGTTTACAGCAGATGCATCAACAGTTTTTTGACTTAACATAGTAGCACTGAACAATGTAATAAATGTTAAACCTACAGTTAACCAACCCTTGTTCGAATGTACTAATTTCACACGATAAGTCTTGTCCTCAAGTGCTTTATTTAGACGTTTCTTCTTAAAATTCATCTTCTTTTTACCCCTCGCTCAAATGTTTAGTTTATTTTTATAATCTCCAAATATAACAGGCAAATATCATGACTGTTGAACCAATTAAAATCACAAAATCTAAGTTCACTTTTAAAACTTCAAAAAAAAGAAAAATAGTCAAACAAAATAAAATCAAAAAAATATTTACATAAATGAATCCTAGTAACATTTCATGCTTACTTTGAAAATCTATTTTCTCTTCTTCAC
>NZ_JBINJY010000008.1:0-145072 GCF_043951805.1 Companilactobacillus sp. FL22-1 | reverse complement strand
TATCTAAAAAAACCATCATCAATTAAGATGATGGTTACAATTACGCTCGCCCGTCGCAAATATATTTTATTTTTGATTAATTGACCGACTAAATGACCGACTGACCGACCAATTCCGTGATTTTAATTAAATTTATGAAAAAGAAAAAGCCAGTCATATCAAGGCTTATATGCCTTAATACAACTGGCTGAAATCCGTATTATGGAGGTGAGGGGAATTGAACCCCTGTCCAAGCATAATGCTATGCAAGCATCTACACTCATAGTTGTATCATTTAAAGTTTCGCTACTTCGAACGCCATACAACCAGGCTAACCGAAGTAACTATTCCGGTAATCTCTTTTCAACTATTCAGAATGCACAGTTAAACGTAGCCCAATAATTTTGAGACCCATTTCTAACCCTTGGGCGAAGCTAGAATGGATCACGCTTAGACTGTTTTTAGGCAGCTAATGCGTAAGAATTATTATTTTTTGCAGTTATAATAAACTGTGTGTTTTTAGAGGGACACGAAACCCTAAGTGCAGCTTGCACGCTACTACACATGTCGAATCCAGAACACCCCCAAAGATGTCCAACTACTATAATATCTAAGTTTTAGAAAGATAGCAAATAGTTAGTTTAGCTTTTTATTAAAAAATAATGCTTAAGAAGTGTCTCTTGGTATGAAAATTGCTAAAATACAATATAGACGGAGGTATGAAAACGTGGATGAAAATGATATCAAACCTTTTTATCGGAAAAAATGGTTTTGGATCACGATTGTTTCTATCTTTATCATTGTATCAGCTACAACTTATATTGCTAACTATTCTTTCTATTCAGATCAAGCTGATAAAGCAACGGTTAGCCAAAGTAAAAGTCTAGCAGCTAAGAAAAAAATTGCTAATGATGCTTCCTTTATTTCAAAATATAATTCGATTAAGACTGGTAAAAATGGATTCAGCAAGTCAGAAATTGTTGATCTCTTAGGTGAACCCAATAATACTGAACGGTTAGCTGTTGATAAGTCCATTGTCACTCTCAGTTGGAATGGAACTGATAACAAGCAAAATGTCACAGTTCAAATTACATTGGAAAAAAATAAAGCAACTGCAAAGTCAATTCAAGGATTGGATATTGATAGGAAGAAACTTTTATCTATGGAAGATTTTGATAAGTTAAAAGTCGGTGACAGTTATAATAAAGTAATTAATGTATTAGGCGATCCCGACAATTATTCCGACGTCAATGGAATGAGAACTTTAATTTATCAAACCGATCTAACTGAAGCAGATCCATCAGTAAATTCGTTGATTAAAATTGAACTTTCTAACAATAAGGTAATTAATAAAGAACAACAGAATTTGAAACAATAAAAAAAAGGTGCATATGTCAAAATACTCGAAACTCGATACTTTGATATGTGCGCCTTTTATTGTGCAATTCTTTTTGCATGAAGCAATCCGAATCCTTTGATCGATAAACTGGAAATTCCAACTGACATTACCGCCAATAGGAATGAAATTATATCAGTCAAAGCAATGTTTCCTAAACAAACAATTGCATCAATAATGAATAAACTGATGTATTTATCAATCCCAAAATTCTTATGAATAATCATTGGAGGCACGGTCGTACCACCACTTGACATATTCAGGGTATAGAGAATCGCTAGACCGATTCCGAAAATGATACTTCCTACTATTATAGAGATGACCCGACTATTAGGAATTAAATTATAAACAGGAGTCACATATAACAGTAGGGGTAGTGAAAAACTTCCTAGAGCTAATTTGATCGTGGTTTGACGATCCAAATGTAAGTAAGCCAGTACTAACATCACAATATTTATGAACAGAACCGAGATGAATGTTGGGATTTTCCATCCTGCTTGCAACAAAATAGCAATTCCAGTGGCACCACCGGCTGCTATACTGTGCGGCTCGAAGAACATATTAAGACTAAATGCGATAAGTTCCAAAGCTACCAACATCAGTAGTAGTTTTGCGGACAATCTTTTTTTATTATTCTTCATATTTAATACTATATCATGAATATACATTTATCGCAATTAAAGTTTAAAATACCTAAAACATAATGTTTCAGATAGATTACTTAAGTTACATAAAACTGCGAAAATGTAACCTTGAGGTTGTTGTCATGTAATATTGACCTGTTAATATAGCACCATAGCAATTGAGAGAGCTAAAAATTTTTAAATATAAGGATGTAATTAATTTATGAAAAAAGTTTTATCTATCGCTTTAGTAAGTGCAATGGCTTTAACAGGAGTTTTGGCTTCAACAAATACAGCTCAAGCTGCCATTAATAATGGTAGTACCGTAACTGTTGAAAAGGGTGATACTTATAAGAGTATTGCAGCTGCAAATGGAATTAGTATTTCCGCTCTAGAACAAGCTAACGGACGCGAAGTTGGCGGATTTGACTTGATTTTCCCAGGTGAAACAATAGTTCTACCTGGTACTAATGCAGATACAACCGCAAGTACAACTACAACAGATAACACTAATACACAGGCTACAACAGATACATCTACATCTGCTGATACACAAGCCGCAACTACAGACACAACTAATACTGACACAAGTGCTAATACACAAGCAACAACAGATACATCATCGCAAGCAACAACTCAATCAACAACTACAACTGGTACTTCTCAAGGTACTTTTAAGATTTCATTCTATGATCCAGCCGTTCTAGGTTCAAATATGGGTTATAGTGGTGTTGCTGCTAACCTTTCAGTATTTCCTAAGGGTACACAATTGAAGATTACCTTATCAGATGGAACGGTTCTCTACAGAACTGTTAACGATACAGGAACATTTGCCTACAGCAATCCTAACCAATTAGATGTTGCTATGCCAAGTTCATCAATCCCATCTTATGGTGTTACAACAGCTTCAGTTGAAGTTTTATCATAATTTGAATAGACAATTGCCAGAAGACTTTCTATTAAAGAGAAGGTCTTTTTTTATTAGTAAAAAATTAATTTTAAGAATAATTGATTATTATAAATCTGTATTTTTAAATTTTTTTCATAAATTATTATTTAAATTCAACGTTATAAAACGTGTAACGATAGGCCAGATAAAGCCTTGAAATTATAGGGTTTTCTTTCAGTAAATAATATAAATGCAAGTTGGCATTAAAATGTAAAATTAGAAAATCTCTAAAAAAGTCCGACTTTTTCAATTGACTTTTCAAAATTTAGATTGTATTATCTAACCAACGATTAACAAGAGATATTTATTAAAACAATTTGATCGGGGGAAGTAATTCAATCCCGTTTGTACAGAAAACCTCTATTTGCTGAGATGAGGGCAACGGCTTGAATGAAAATGACCCGTGATTGGTGCGCTGAATCTTCGGATAAAGATGCAATGGTTGGTACCCTTTACAGTACACGCATATAGAATCTTTGTATGTTGTTAAGGGGATAAGTGTAAGTTTATTCCGAATTAGAATGGTACCGCGAGGAGTCGCTTCTAAGTAATGGACAGAAATGTTCAGCTTGGAAGCGGCTTTTTTTGTTTCTATAAATATTTTAAGTTGGTTAAGTATTAGTTAAGGTGGGAGAAAAACATGAGTAAATTTAAGAAATTAAGTAAGGTTATCTTACTAGCTTTTACAGCAATTTTTATCTTTGTACTTGCCGGTTGTGGCAATCAAAGCAAAGAACAAACAGTTAAGGTGGGAATCAATCCATCAGATGCTCCAATTTGGAAAGTCGTTCAAAAGAATGTTAAGAGCGAAGGAATTGATTTAAAGATCGTTCAATTCAACGATTACAATCAACCAAACACAGCCTTGGTTCAAGGTGAAGTTGATATCAACGCTTATCAACATACAGATTTCTTGAATGCATGGAATAAAGCACACAAGACAGACCTAGTTTCAATTGGTAAGACAGTTATCCAACCAATGGCTTTATATTCACACAAGATCACTAAACTTAGTCAATTAAAAGATGGTGCTAAGATTGCTATTCCTAATGATGCTTCTAATGAAGCTAGAGCATTACAATTACTTGAATACAATGGCGTAATCAAGTTGGATCCAAGCAAGACATTACCATCAACAAAGGATATTAAGGAAAATAAATTGAACTTGAAGTTTACAACACTTGATGCTGCTCAAACAGCTCGTTCATTAGATAGTGTTGATGCAGCCATCGTTAACGGTAACGTAGCAAGTGATGCTAAGTTAAATCCTAAGAAGGCAGTTATTACTGAAAAGATCAACAAGAAGTCGATTCCTTGGATCAATTTAATCGTTACACAAAAGAAGAATAAAGATAACAAGACTTATAAGAAGGTTGTTAAGGCTTTCCAAACTGATGATGTAGCCAAAGAAATCAAGAAGGTTTATGGCGGAAATGAAATTCCAGCTTGGAACGCTAAGCTCTAAAGATTTAGCTGATATTTGTAATTGAAAATGAGGAGGTTTTCTAATGTCAAAATTATCAGATCCATTAATTCAGAAATCAGTTGAAGATTTAAAACAATACATAGCACTACCATCTGTTTCAGCAAAAAATCAATCCATTACTGAGACGGCCGATTTCCTCGCAAAATTATTACAAGATTTCGGTGCCGATGTACAAGTTTGGAAGGAATACGAATATCCCGTTGTTTTCGCAGAAATTAAGCCTAACCAGCCCAGTGATACCACGATTCTGATTTACAATAACTACGATGTTCAACCAGCAGAACCACTGGAACTATGGAATTCCGATCCTTTCGAATTGAAAGTTACAGATGATAAATTTATCGGACGCGGTGTTTCAGATTGTAAGGCTGATTTGATTAGCCGCATTACAGCTTTGAAAATTTATCGTCAAGAACATGGAGATCTTCCTTGTAATATTAAATTCTTAATTGAAGGCCAAGAGGAAGTTGCCAGTCGTCACTTAGAAGACTATTTAAAAAAATACCACGACCTTCTAAGTGCTGATCTGATAATTTGGGAATCAGGATATAAGAACGAAGCAGAGCAGTTCAATTTTACCGGCGGTAATAAAGGTGTTTTATGTTTTGAATTAGAGGCAGTTTCCGCCGATATTGATTTACATTCATCTTTCGCAGCGGTTGTTGATTCGGCCACATGGAGATTGACCCAAGCCTTGAATGCGTTGCGTACTCCTGAAGGAGACATTAAAATCCCAGGCTTTTACGATGATGTCGTTCAGCCTACTCAAAAAGAGATTGATTTGGTCAATAAAGCCATTACCCCCGATCTAAAAGAAAAGTGGGATTTGCAAGTGCCACTATTAAAGAATCAATCAGTAAATTACAATTTAACTTTTAATCCCACTATTAATATAGAAGGAATTAGCAGTGGTTGGGAAGGTGATGGTGTAAAAACTGTCACTCCTAAGGCTGCCACAGCTAAACTAGAATTTCGCTTAGTCCCTAATCAAGATCCACACGACTTATTCGATAAGTTAACAAAGTATTTGAATGAGCTAGGTTTTACGGATGTCAAAGTTAAGTATCTATTAGGTGAAAAGGGATATCGTTGGGATCTCGACAGTCCAATTGTCAATAAGTTGATCGATACCGCCAAAGATTATTTTGGTGGTGAAGACAAAATCGAAGCCTTACCATCAAGCCCAGGTACTGGTCCAATGTACTTGTTAAACGAGTACACTAAAGCTTCAATCGTTTCAACTGGTGTGAGCTATTCTAAAGCTGGTAACCATGCACCAAACGAAAATATTAGAATTAAAGATTATTTAGACTTCATCGATTTCTTCGATCAATTCTTAGGTAAATTAAGGGAGTAATTATTAAATGGCAGAACAAACAGGGATAATTCAGCTAAAGAACATTGATGTAACTTTCCAGAATGAAGGCAAGACGATTGAAGCGGTCAAAGATGTTTCAATCGATGTTCAAAAAGGTGATGTTTTTGGAGTTATCGGTTACTCAGGTGCTGGTAAAAGTACTTTAGTCCGAGTGATCAATCTCTTGCAAAAGCCAACTGCCGGTTCAGTGATCGTAAACGGTCAGGATATGTTGCAATTGAGTCAAAAGGATTTACGCACAGCTCGTCGAAATATTGGAATGATTTTTCAACATTTCAACTTGATGAATTCCTTAACGGTATATGGAAATGTTGACTTTCCTTTACGAGATTCTGGTTTAAGTAAAGCTGAACGTAAACAAAAAATCGATCGATTATTGGATATCGTTGGTCTAGCAGATCGAGCTCGTAACTATCCATCACAATTATCTGGTGGGCAAAAACAACGTGTTGCTATTGCTAGAGCTTTAGCTAATGATCCAGAGATCTTGATTTCAGATGAGGCAACTAGTGCCTTGGATCCTAAAACTACCACAGAAATTTTGGATCTATTAGGACGCTTGAACAAGGAATTGGGCATTACGATTGTAATTATTACTCATGAAATGGATGCCATTAAACAAATTTGTAACCGCGTTTCAGTGATGGAAAATGGTCGTTTGATTGAAGAAGGAGATCTGTTGTCAATCTTTGGTAGTCCGAAGAAACAATTGACAAAAGACTTCGTTAACACTTCGACCCACATTGGTTCAGTTCTTGATGAAATTCGTGATAGTGGTATTGTTGACAAACTTTCAGGCCGTTTGATCGAGCTGAATTATATTGGTGATTCTACCAATGAACCAATCGTAGTTGAACTTTACAAACGTTTCCAAGTCGAAGCAAATATCTTGTTCAGTAATATTGAAAGATTACAAAATACCACCGTTGGGATTATGTTATTCGCTTTAACTGGGGATGATGATAAGGTTGAAAGTGCGATTCAATATTTGAATAGTTTAAATGTGAACGTTAAAGAAATCGATTTAAAGGAAGAAGGCAAATAATTTATGACAGACATACTTAATAAATTTTTACCCAATGTTGTTGCTAATTGGGAGGGCGATAATGGTTTCGTCACTGCCATCTGGCAAACGCTTTATATGACCTTTGTCAGTGCCTTCTTCGCCGGAATTATTGGTATTATTTTAGGAATTCTCTTGGTCGTGACTGCCGAAGACGGTATTACACCACATAAGAATTTCTATTACTGGCTTGATAAGTTGGTCAATCTATTTAGATCAATTCCATTTATTATTTTGCTAGCGGTTATTGGACCTTTCACTAAGTTGATTGTCGGACAGACAATTGGACCTACTGGAGCCTTAGTACCATTAGTAATCGGAACCGCACCATTCTTTGCTCGACAAGTTCAATTAGCCTTAGTTGAAGTTGATTCTGGTGTGATCGAAGCTGCCGAAGCGATTGGTTTGTCGCCAATGAAGATTATCTTTAGAGTTTATTTACGTGAAGGCCTACCAGAACTTATCCGTTCGGGAACACTAACGATTATTAGTTTGATTGGTTTAACTGCCATGGCTGGTGCTGTTGGTGGTGGTGGTCTTGGTAATATGGCCATTTCCGTTGGTTATCAAAGATTTGAAAATGACGTGACGATTGTTTCCATGTTATTCATCTTGGTTCTCGTCTTCGTCATTCAAGGTTTAGGTGATTTAGCGGTTCGTAAGTTAGAACATTAATTTAATTACATCTACCACATTAGTAATTAAATTGATTGGTATTTTGAAAAGTAAAGATGGGGAGTTTGCTTTAGAATACCGCTCGATCATGCGCTCTATTTGGCAAACTCTGCCGAGTAGAGCGTTTTTTATTTGAGGAGGAGTAATACAATGAAAAATAAATTTAAGGGAATATTTCTATTAGTCGTCGCCACATTGAGTTTTTTCGTTTTAGCAGGTTGTGGTAATAAAGCTAGTGCTAGTGATAAAACAACAACTGTAAAAATTGGTATCACAGGTTCAGATGATCGAGTTTTGAATTTAGTTGCTAAGAAGGTTAAAAAAGAAGGAATCAATTTAAAGATTGTTGAATTTTCAGACTATAGTCAACCTAATACGGCTTTGGCACAAGGTGAAATTGATTTGAATGCCTTTCAAACGATCACTTTCCAAAACGATTGGAATAAGAAACATCATACTAACATCGTTTCCATCGGTTCAACAGTAATTGCTCCAATGGCTTTGTATTCAAAGAAAATCACCAAAGTAAGTCAGATCAAAGATGGTGATAAGATTGCCATTCCAAATGATACAACCAACGAAGGTCGAGCTTTACAATTGTTGGAAAGCGCTGGTTTGATCAAGCTGGATAACAGTAAGATTCCTGCTCTAAAAGATATTACGGAAAATAAACATAATTTGAAGATTTCACCATTAGATGCTGCTAAAACAGCTAAATCATTAGATGATGTAACAGCTTCAGTCGTTAATAGTGGTGTAGCCAGTGATGCTAAGTTAGATCCTAAAAAGGCTGTCTATCGCGAAAAGATTACTGCAAAATCAAAACCTTATGTAAATATTATTTCAGCTAATGCCAAAGATAAGGATAAAGCTGCATATAAGAAAATAGTTAAAGCATATCAATCAGAAGATGTTGCTAAAGAGATCAAGAAAGAATTCGGCGGATATGAAAGTCCTGCTTGGAATTACAAAGTATTGAATTAATTAGTTCATCAGAAAAGTAAATATTCAGCATTTGCTTTTAGAAAGATATGAAAAGAGTCACTTCTAAAGGCTAATTACAGTCCAATAGAAGTGACTCTTTATTTTTAGGGGGATATCATGTTAACAAAACAGATTAAGGGAATATTTTTAGTATTCGTTACCACACTTAGTTTATTGGTTTTGGTTGGTTGTGGAAATAATCAAGCTGGGAAAACGGTGAAGGTTGGTATTACGGGAGCTAATGATCCGGCCTTAGAAAGAGTTGCCAAAATTGTTAAAAAGGAAGGAATCAATTTAAAAATTGTTGAATTCAGTGACTATAGTCAGCCCAATACTGCTCTAGCACAAGGTGAAATCGATATGAACGACTTCCAAACTTATACCTTCCAAAGCGATTGGAACAAGAAACACAAAACTGATATCGTGTCGATTGGCGAAACTGTAATCGCACCAATGTCGTTGTTTTCGAAAAAAATCACGAGCTTGAGTCAACTCAAAAAAGGTGACAAAGTTGGTATTCCGAATGATGTAACTAACGAAGGTCGGGCATTACAGTTACTGGAGAGTGCTGGTTTAATCAAGTTGGATAACGCCAAGATTCCAAATTTACAAGATATTACTGAAAATAAAGTTGGTATTAAGATTTCCTCACTGGATGCTGGTCAAACCGCTAAATCTTTAGATGATTTAACAGCTGCGTGCGTTAACAGTGGTGTGGCTAGTGATGCCAAATTGAATCCTAAGAATGCTGTCTATCGAGAAAAAATAACCGCTAAGTCTAAGCCTTATGTCAATATTTTGTCGGTTAATGCTAAGGATAAAAATAATCCAACCTATCAAAAAATTGCTAAGGCCTATCATAAAGAAGAAGTGGCTGAAGTTATTAAAAAGTCATTTCATGGATATGAGAATCCGGCTTGGACATATCCAGCTCTAAAAGAAGATTAATTATCTCAGAAGGAAGCTTAGGATTAACAAGTTTCCTTCTTTTTTGTGCATTTTGAAGCGATTTAATCTAAAATTAGGTTAAATAGTTGTTTCAAAGAAGTCAGGGATGTATATGAAAAATTTAGGGACGGTTTTAAAAGAGTTACGAAAAGAAAAAGGTTTGACACAACAAGAGTTAGCCCAGGGAGTCTGCGCTCAATCCATGCTCTCGGCTATCGAAAATGATGTTTATATACCAAATGCCAATTTGTTGATTAATTTGGCTAATAAATTGGATGTTGATTTAGATGAAATTAGTTTGGCAAAAAATTTCTCAATTGGTCACAATCAAGAATTTGACGAAATGGTTGATAAGTTGTGTCGAAGTCATCAATATGAACAACTACGACAATATTTAGAACAAAACAAGGTTGTTGATAACTTAGAAACATCTCACCAATTGCAAGTTTACTATTATTATTTAGGTATCGCCCAATTGCAAACAGGTGCTTTAACTAAAGCAATTGCATCTTTAAAGCGCTCATTAGCAGAAGTCGATCACTTGCATTTGGAGACTATTTCACGACTAGCTTATTTAGGTATTGGCTATATCAGTGCCCTACAAGGTAACAAAACAGCCGCGGTTGATTGTGTGGATCTGGCTTTTCGCAATTGGAGCGAATATGTCTATCAAGAAAATCAAAATATTCTCTATTATTTAGCAGCGTTGATTTATTTTAAACTGAATGATTATCAAAATTCGACAGCGTATTTGGTTGACGGAATAGCTTTTATTGCCAAACACGATTCTCATTATATGTTAGCAAATTGCTATTTCTTGATGGCCCGCTTATCTCAGGAAGCTCATCATGATGACGAGCGTTTAGAATCTAATAAGCGCAGGGACTTATTTACAGAACTGTATGGTGAACAAATTTTTAAAGAGCTTTAGTCATTGTGAAAATGGCGATATAAGTGCAGATGACAAGATTGTAAGGTGTTTGTAAGCAATTTCTATGTACTATTATCGGGAAATCTTTTATGATGTGTTTATAGATGAAAAGGGGGAAGTAAATTATGCATATTCCAATTAAACGTTCAAAGAGTAATTACGTAATTGCAGGTGTCATTGGAGGATTAGCAGAGCATTTTCAATGGAACCCAACAGTTGCAAGAGTTTTATGGCTGATTTTATCTCTAACCCCATTCCCGGGCATCATAGGCTACTTAGTCTTGTGGTTATTGATGGAAAGTCCAGACTATTAATTAATCGAGGTTTTAGTGATGCATATTCCAATTAGAAGATCAAAAGACAATCAAATATTAGGTGGAGTAATTGCTGGATTTTGTGAACAGTATGATTGGAATCCAGCTGTCGGCCGAGTGCTTTACGTAGCGGTTTCATTGACATCGCTTTTTCCAGGAATTATAGCCTATTTGATTTTGTTACTTTTGATGGAAAAACCAAATGAAGCTTAAAATGGGCTACAGTGTAGTCGACTTTAAAGATGCCCTCTGATTCGCATGAGAATCGGAGAGCATCTTTTTTTCTTTTCAAAAAATGCTACAATTAAACTCCGTATGGAATGGTTACTAAAGAAATGGGGCAAGACGTTGGATATTCGAAAGTTTGCGGTCTTTGTGGATTTAGCAAAGACACTCAATTATACAGAAACAGCTGAGAACCTCTACACCACGCAAGGCAATATTTCTAAACAAATCTTGGCTTTGGAAAAGGGGTTAGGGGTTACACTTTTTAAACGGGCTCATCGTACAATTGAATTGACTCCCGCAGGACGATTGATTTTACCTAATGCCAAACAAATTTTAGGTGATTTTGATAAGTTGACGGTCAAACTGAATGACTTTCAGGCCAATCAGAGACAAACATTGAAGATACATACCATTCCCACTATGCCCAGTTATCGAAGCTTTAACTATATTAGTCAATTTCTGAAAGATTATCCTGGGATACAAGTTCAATTACAAGAAGAAGAGAGTTATCATTTGATTCCCTCATTGCGGGCAGGTGAGTGTGAGATCATTTTTGCGCGAACCTTTGAGTTTAACCATTCTGACTTGGAACGTATTGTGATGGAGGATGATTACTTTGTGGCAGTTTTACCGCAAGATTATCCAATTGCTGTAGAAAAGTTAGATTTAGCTGCATTGAAGTCAGAACGTTTTCTAATATTAGGTGAAGCGACTAATTTGTATGAACCTGTTAAACAACTGTGCGAAAAAGCTGGTTTCAACCCACAAATTGTCTATCAAGGTACCAGAGTCGACTTGATCATGCAGATGATTCAAAATAATATGGGTATTTCAGTGATGACAGCTAAAATGGCTCGTCCTTTCGCTGAAAAGGTTAAAATTGTACCTCTGCTGACTAATATTACGAATAAATTAAGCTTTATTCGGCTAAAGGGGCAGCATTCTCAAGCAAGTGAGTTCTTTTGGGATTATATTCAAACTAAGACAAGTAATGAGGAGACAGAATGATTCAAGATTTATCAACCAAGGAAATAATTGATCTGATGGAATCAGGTCTGAAAATGAAGTTCTCCGCAGAACAAATAAAAATTCTTAATAATGACTTTACGAAACCGTTGTTAGTTAATGCCTGTGCTGGATCGGGTAAGACAACGATTTTTATTTTGATGGCACTGATAGCTGTCGCCCAAGGTAATGCTGATCCTGATGAAATTCTTGGTATTACTTTTTCCCACAAGTCACGGGTCGATATGGGTAATCGTTATGATAACTTCGTTAACGACTTAAAAGCTACCACCTTGAATCTACCAGCTGGCCGACCCAATTTTACGACTTTTCACGCCTTGTTCTATCAATTGTTACGGCAAAATCCTGAATATCAACGATCACAAGTATTGACAAGCTATCGAATCTTTATGCGTGATCTGACTGATCAAATAAAACATCCTAGTAACGTTATAACGAAGGCAGAAATGTTGGAAGAAATGTTTGATTTAAATGATTATTTAATCAATCAAGGCTTAACGACAGATGGTATTTTACCAACAGCCACAGAGAATCAACCTTTCAGTGAGGCCGTCAAAGCAATGTCCGAGTTTTCTCGTCAAAATCACGATGAGGGTTTTTATGAAGATTATTTAGCGGTACTTCGTAAGTATCAAGAGTTGAAGCGGCAAAATAGTTATATTGATTTCAATGATATGAAATTATTATTGATTGAAAGTATGCATGATCCTAATTATTTGCAGTACTATCAACGAATCATGTCACGTTATAAGATTGCGGTGATCGATGAGTTTCAGGATATCGATAATTTGCAATGGCAAATAATCTCCAAATTACTTAGCAAAGAAACGATGCAGCATTTGATTGTTATTGGTGACGATGATCAGAGTATTTATTCATTTCGAGGTAGTAATTCGAAATATATTTTGAATTACAAACGTCTTTTATCGAACGCTACCAAATTGAATTTATCAACTAATTATCGGACTGGAGAAAAGATTCTCAAGCGGGTTATTCCCCTAATCAAACAAAACCATGTGCGCCTTGATAAGGAATTGTTATCAGGACGCCCAGATTTAGGGAAGTTTGTTTTATATAGCAGTAAGAAATCGGGCTTTAACGGCGGTTCGAAAATGTTGAAGCGGCTAGTGAAACAAATTAATGATCCTCAAATTAATAACGATGACATAGCGATACTGGTTCGTTACAACTCCTCAAGAATGCTCTTGGCCGATTGGCTAGCTAATCAAGGAATATACGCCAACATTAATAACGCTGGAGCCATCTTACAAAATAATTTGATTTATCGTATTATAACTGAACTGATGAAAGGCTTGTGGCAGGATCAATATCAATACTTTTCTGATCATGCTAATCGAATCGGCTTTCGGGCGTATAAGGACCACACTCGAAAAGTTGAGGCCAGATCAGGTAATGATTTTGAAAAATTAAGTGATTATTTATTGGCCGCTGAAGCATATAATGCTGAAACAAATACCCCCTTTAAACGGACCGATGCAAGGGTTCAAGTCTACTTTAATAGCATTAAACGTTTTAAAACACGTTTAGACGAGACAACAAGTGTGGATAGTAAGCACAAATTATCAGCTAGTTTGATCAAGGATCTATACCAAGCTGCTAATCGTTTAACAGACAGGTATTTTGATTTTATGGTTGAGAAGAATTTTATGTCCAAAGTTGAAGTCAAAGATATCAAGCAATATTTGGAAGAAGAATTGAAACGATATGAGAGTATCGATGACTTTTTCTTTGACGAGGCGCAGAAAAAAGATATTCTTTCTGATCGTCACCAACAAGATAAGCAACATCGTATTCAATTCTTGTCTTTACATCAGGCAAAGGGTTTAGAGTTCAAATATGTTTATTTATACGGATTGACTGATAAGGAAGTTGAAAAAGCAGGCATAGTGTTAAATGATTGGTTCCCGCCTGCCATGGCCTTCGAGCAATTTGTCAAAAAGTGGAAATCAGTTTATAAACAAAACTTTGAATTTCTAGAACATGCTTTGCAAGCGGCCCACATTGACAACTATAAAGATATAACCCACAATAATGCCTTCAATCCTATCAACTTGGATAAAACATTGACGAAGAAAAAAGAATTTGAAATGTTTCATGTTTTTTATAAAGAAGTTGAGAATTATTCGGCTTTCATTGAAGAGGAACGGCGTCTTTTGTACGTTGGAGTGACTCGGGCTCAATTGGAGCTTAGTTTGAGAATTGCACCGGATTCTAATCCATTATTGTTCGAATTACAACTTCCTAAGAAAAAAACTCAGAAATAACTATTAAGCATTCCAGTTTGGAATGCTTTTTACTTTATCTTGAATTGTTTCAGGCATTTGTCAGCCTCTATAATAATCACTGTTAAATAGAAGGAGGCAATAAAATGTCAGAAGAATTGTATGATTTGCGAAAAGTTATAGATGAATTAAAGCAAACTCCAGGTGAGTATCATGAGACTGATGTGGAAGTTGATCCTCATGCAGAATTATCAGGTGTATATCGTTACATTGGTGCCGGAGGAACGATTGAACGACCAACCAAAAGTGGACCTTCAATGATGTTTAATAATATTAAAGGTTTTCCGCAAAGAAGAATCTATATTGGTTCGATGGCTAGTCGGAAAAGAGTCGGTAAGATCTTGCATCATGATTACAAAACTTTAGGACGCTTTTTGAAGGATTCAGTTGAGCATCCCGTGGCACCAGTGGTAGTTGATTCTAAAAATGCCCCCGTTCAACAAGTTGTATATAAAGCAAGCGACAAAGATTTTGACATCAGAAAAATTCTACCTGCAGCAACTAATACTGAATATGATGCGGGACCTTATATCACTGTAGGGGTAGTTTTAGGCTCAAACCCTGAAAAAACTATGTCTGATGTAACGATCCATCGAATGGTTCTTGAAGATAGGGATACTCTGGGGATGTATATTATGCCTGGTGGCCGTCATATTGGCCATTTCCAGAAGGAATTTGAAAAGATAAATCAGCCTATGCCAATAACTATCAATATTGGTTTAGATCCTGCTATCACTATTGGTGCAACATTTGAGCCACCAACTACGCCGTTAGGATATGATGAATTGAATGTTGCAGGGGCGTTGCGCAAACAAGCTGTCCAATTAGTTGATGCAAAGACGGTCAACGAGAAAGCAATCGCTTTGGCAGAATACGTTATCGAAGCTGAAATCATTCCTAATCAAACGATGCAAGAAGATATCAATACAAACACTGGTAAAGCCATGCCTGAATTTCCTGGTTATGATGGTGACGCTAATCCCGCCGTCAATGTGGTTAAAGTCAAAGCTATTACCACTCGCAAGAATCCCATCTTTCAGACAATGATCGGTCCCAGTGAAGAACACGTTTCAATGGCAGGTATTCCAACAGAAGCCTCAATTTTAGAATTAGTTGATAAAGCGATCCCAGGTAAAGTTGTGAATGTATATAATCCTCCAGCCGGTGGAGGAAAACTGATGACAATCATGCAAATTCATAAAGATGATGAAGCAGATGAAGGAATTCAACGCCAGGCGGAAATTTTGGCATTATCAGCTTTTAAAGAGTTAAAAACAGTTATTTTAGTTGATGAAGATGTTGATATTTTTGACATGAACGATGTTATGTGGACTTTGAATACGCGCTTCCAAGGTGATCAAGATATTATGGTTCTTTCCGGAATGAGAAATCATCCCTTAGATCCATCGGAGAGACCCCAGTATGATACTAAATCGATTCGTTTCCGAGGAATGAGTTCAAAAACTATTTTTGACGGAACCGTACCATTTGATATGAAAAATCAATTTCAACGAGCTCAATTCAAGCAAGTTGATGATTGGGAAAAATATTTAGAATAGAAGGAATAGTCCTCGATGAGAAAAGTAGTTATCGGTGTCACTGGCGCCTCAGGGACAATTTACGCAATTGATCTGATAAAAAAACTCCAAGCTATTTCTGAAGTTGAAACTCATGTCGTTTTCAGTGCTTGGGCAAAGAAAAATTTACAGCTTGAGACCGATGTATCATTAAAAGAAATCAAGGATTCAGTTGATTATTTTTATAGTGACAGTGACCTGGGTGCCAAAATTGCCAGTGGCTCTTTTTTAACCGATGGCATGATTATCGTTCCGGCAAGTATGAAAACAATTGCTAGTATTGCGGTGGGGCTTGGTGATAATTTGATTTCAAGAGCAGCTGATGTAACGTTGAAAGAACAACGTAAGCTAGTTATTGTTCCCAGAGAGACGCCCTTAAATACGATCCATTTGGAAAATATGACAAAGTTGTCGCAGATGGGCGTGCAAATGATTCCTCCTATTCCAGCCTTTTACAATCATCCCCCGACAATTCAAGATTTAATCGATCATCAAACCATGAAAGAGCTAGATGCGTTAGGAATTAAAAATGATATTAGTGGCCGTTGGGAGGGAATTTAATGAAATTTTCAGTCACCCGAGAAAATTATATGATAGAAGCTCAAGTAACAATTATCGGTAAAGATTTATTCATCGCTATAACGGGTGGCGACAACCCACACATTGGAACTGTTACCACCTTAACGAAAAACACCGCTATGCAAACGATACGTTATCCCAGTCATGACGGTCGCCTGCATAAAGATGATGTTCTAGCAATTAGAATAGGTAAGATTATTCAAAATGATTTACCAGGTAGTTGTACGATCACGGCAGGTGTACATGTTAACCATATCTCTCAAAAACAGATTATGGTTTCAGCACTGATGGCTCAAAACCTCGGTGAGCAAATAAAAAAATGGCTCAGAGCGAATGATTTGTCAGTGCCTGAACCAATTTATTATCGAAATTTTGAAAAACCAGTGTAAGTCTTATTATTATTAAGTTAAGGATATAGAAGTTGCTATATGATGTTATTTCTTTTCAAAAAATGATGGCGAGTATAATCTCACCATCATTTTTTGAATACAATTCAATATCTATTATTCTTTCAATTATTTGCTAAAGTGTAAACTATTTCCAATAATTGGAAATAGTTTGTGCTTTTTTGCACAAATAGATGCTGATAAAATAATACTCGAAGGAAAGGGAAAGGAGTTTTATGAATGAAAGAGCAAAGCTATTGTTAGAGATGATTCTTTCACACGATAATATAACACAACAGCAAGCAGCAATTTTTTTAGGCGTGTCTGACAGAACTGTGAGAAATACATTAGATGAAATAGATGAATATTTAATTGCTCATAATCTTAATTCGTTAGAAAAAAATACAAAAACTTTTCTCAGTTATAATGGTGATCACAATTCAATTAGGGCATTAGCGATTGAAGAAAACACTAATAACAATAATTTATTGATAAATCCTGATTATAGAATGGAATTTATTTATTATTCTATCTTAACTAACAAGAGTAGGGTGACAATAGACTTTTTAGAAAAGATTTGTCAAGCCAGTCGAAGTACGATTAATAATGATGTGCGAAGATTAAAAACAGTAATTAGCAAAGAAGGAATCCATTTAGAATTTAGTAAAAAGAAAGGCTTTTTTTTGACCGGTGATGAAAGCGCTATCAGAAATAGGTACATCAACACTTCACGATTTATAAGGCAACGTATACCAATAATATCTCCATTTAGTGAGGTAGAAGAAGAGCTAATTAGATTTTGTTTGGATCAAATTGAACAAAGTTTGCATATCAAGTTTACGTATGAGTCTTTCCTTCAAATATCAGATTATCTGTGTATAAGTATTATCAGATTACTAGAAAGCAACACAATAATTAAGGTTGCAAAGATAGACGATATTGAATTTGATGAGGTTAGAAAGACACTTTCTCTTTTGGAATCTTTTTTCAATATCAGATTTTCTACAATAGAAGTATCTGAGTTATTAAATGCTATAAATCGCTCTCATTTGCTAAAAAATGAATTAATAGATAAGAGACTTAATCTTAAGTTGGATATTTTAGCTGGAAAATTTGTAGATAAAATTACGAAAAAGTTAAAGATAAACTTTTTGGAGGACAGTGATTTTATAAATAATCTCACTCTTCATTTTCAAACAGTTATAAATCAGGTTCCACTTCCGAATAACGACACTATATCGGATGAGATGATGATACAAATTAAATCAAAATATAATGAAGTATTTGATGTAATTTCACAAACGGTTGATTCTATACCCCGTATGTGCAAATTAGGTTTTAATACTGAAGAAAATATTTATCTATTAACAATTCATGTAATTTCGGGAATTGAACGTATTAAATCTTTAACTGAAGCCAAATTGAGAGTTTTATTAGTTTGTCATATGGGAGTTGGGACATCACAATTACTTCAAATTAAATTGTCTAAAATATTTAATTTTAAATGTAAAGTAGCTTCCATTGAGGATATATCAGATGTAAAGAAGATTAATGAAAATTATGACTTGGTATTATCTACCGTCAATTTGCATAACTCAAAAATGAATTATGTAAAAGTTTCGCCGTATATAACTGATAATGAGTTAAAACAATTGTCTGAATTTATAGCAAGCAAAACAAGGGATTTAATGAGAGAAGAATTTAATAAGAGTTATAAGGAGTTGAGGATACCAGTGTTAAAAGAGTTATTAACAGAAAATAATATTCGTGTAAATGTACCCGTAGAAAATTGGGAAGATGCAATTAAGAAGTCTGGCAATATTCTTTTGAATAATGGTTCCATTGAAAATGAATACATAGAAGGAATGATAAATGTTGTAAAGGAATTTGGATCTTACATCGTTATATTACCGGGTATAGCCCTAGCTCATGCAAGTACAAATGATGGTGTAAATAGAATTGGGATGAGCCTAATCACGTTAGAAAATGATGTCAAATTTGGTAATAAAAAAAATGATCCAGTTCACACCGTCATATGCTTAGCAACTATTGACCATGATACTCACTTAAAGGCACTTTCTGAGTTAGTTGCTTTACTTAATGATGATGATTTTAAAATGAAACTAAAGAATAATGAAAAAAAGAAAATCATTAATTCAATTCAAAAAGTAAAAATAGAATCTAATGGAGATAAACAACATGAAAAATAATGAATTGTACGAAATTGTTACAAAACAAATGAAACTTCAGAATATTGAAAATAGAGAACCCATAAATCAAGCTGCTAGTTATTGTGCTGATTCTGTACAAAAAGGGAAGGTCATACATGTTTTTGGAACTGGACATTCTCAAATGTTTGCAATGGAGGTTTTCTATCGTGCAGGTGGATTAGTTCCGGTGAATGCAATGTTGTCACCGCATTATGCACTCCAACCTAAAGCAAAATTGAGTACGCTTCAGGAGAGAATTGAAGGGTTTAGCAACAAATACTTTGATCTAGAAAATCCATCGTCAGATGATACCTTGATTATTATTTCTGTTTCTGGGCGAAACGCTGCCTCAATTGATATGGCTCTTGAAGCAAAACGTATGGGATTGAAAGTTATCGCAGTGACATCTAGAGCGTTTACTGAAGGAGTGTACAGCAGACACTCTTCTGGGAAATTGCTGAAGGATGTTGCAGACGTAGTTGTTGATATAGCATGTGATAAAGGAGATGCAGCATTATCCATTGAAGGGGTTAGCGCCAAGTTTTGTGGAACATCGACAATCTTAGGAATGTTGAATATGGAATCTATTGTAGCTAGAACAATAGAATTACTGTCTGAAAGAGGAGTAAATCCGCCGATTTACGTAAGCTCTAACCTGGATGAAGGTGACAAGATCAATGATAAGTACATTAAAAAATACGGCTCGGTTATTACTAATCTTTGAGAATAAATGGAGGTCATTTAATAATGAAAATTATGACAGTTTGTGGAATGGGTGTAGGAACTAGTTTGATGTTGAAGATGACCGTAGAGTCTGCTCTATCGCAATTAGGCATAATTGCAGATGTTCAACATTGGGATTTAGGAACAGTGGCAGGACAAGAGCATGATTTTATAGTCACTTCAGATGAGTTTAAGGATAACTTTAAAGATAACCCTAATGTTATCTACATCACCAATATCATGGATGTAAATGAAGTTAAGGATAAGTTAAACGATTATTTTGAAAAACAGGGGGTATAAAAATGTTAGATTTTATTCTTCAAATTCTCCAAACTCCTGCAATAATTCTTGGATTGATAGCAATGATAGGCTTATTGTTGCAGAAAAAAAATTTTGGGACAGTTTTTTCAGGTACTGTTAAAACGGCCGTGGGTATGTTAATTGTAAGTGCTGGTTCTGGTTTGATTGTTAGTGAAGTAACTCCATTTTCGACTGTTTTTTCTAAAGTATTTCATCTTAATGGATTTGCAACTAGTTCCGAAGCGGTTGTAGGTGCATTGCAAGCTAATGTTACTCAAATTGCTGCTACCTCAGCATTGATAATGGGGATTGGCTTTTTAGTTAATCTATTAATAGCCAAATTTACTCCTTTGAAGTATATTTTCTTAACAGGTCATATGATGTGGATTTTATCTATAGTTATTTCTTGTGGGTTTATTATGAGTGGCTATAGTAATAATTTAACAATTGTTTTTGGATCATTGATGCAAGGAATGATTACTTCTATTTTGCCTTCAATTGCACAACCAACTGTAAAAAGAGTAACAAAGAATAATATGTTTGCTATGGGGCACTTAACAACTTTGGGTACAGTATCTGCTGGTTACATTGGAGGATTATTAGGAAATAAAAATAATGATGCCGAGAATGTTAAATTACCTTCATATTTAAATTTTTTTAAAGACACAGCAATTTCTGTTTCTATCGTTATGGGATTTTTCTATCTTATCTTATTTATTGCCGCGGGTCCAAGTTCTGTCAAGAATTTGACAGATGGTACTAATTATATTGTATTTGCTATATTGAAGGCGCTTGGATTTACAGCTGGAATTTTAGTATTACTTCAAGGGATTAGACTGTTCCTTGGAGAAATTATTCCAGCTTTCAAAGGGATTTCTGATAAAGTTGTTCCAGGCGCCTTACCGGCACTTGATGTCCCTGTTCTCTTTGGATTTGCTCCAAATGCCCTTATGATAGGTTTCCTATCAGGAATAGTAGGAATGCTAATTGGAATGTTGGTCAGTGGTTTGGTATTTGGTGTTGTTCCACTAATTTCGATTATTGGATCATTTTTTACTGGGGGTGTTGCGGGTATTTTTGGAAATGCTCGTGGTGGTATTCGAGGCGCTACAGTAGCTGGTATCTTTTATGGCTTTATGTTGATTTTCTCATCGGCTTTATTTACGACTCTAATAAACTTAACCTCATATGGAGTAAAAGGTGTAGGTTACGATTGCACGGATGCAGTTGTAGTTGGACTTTTGCTCAAAACACCTATGATTGGTTTGTTAGTCACAATAGTTGTTTTCATTCTAATGTGGGTAATAGAATCAAAACGTGCTAAAAAAGATAAAATCAAATCTAACATAAAGAATGAATCTAATATTGAAACTTCAATGAATTAATTATTTTGCTTGTTTAATTAACGTTTTAGATAAAAGTCCCAGAACTTTTCAGCAACGGCTTCCTTTGACATCAAAGGCCAAGTTTGTGGCTCATGATCATGTTGCAACAATGTTATCCGATTGGTATCAACGTTAAAGCCAGCTCCAATTTGTGCAACATTATTTGCCAAAATCACGTCAGCGTGTTTGCTATTCAATTTCTTTTCAGCGTTAGTGAGTAGATTTTGGGTTTCAGCTGCGAAACCAACCACGAATTGATGAGTTTTGGTTGCAGCAACAGTTTTAAGAATATCAGGATTTTTTGTTAACTTGATGGTGAAGATATCTTCATCATCATTTTTTTTGATCTTTTGATCAGCAACATTGATGGGTTTGAAATCAGCCACAGCAGCGGCCATTACTAAGACGTCAGTGTTATTAAAGACTTGTTTTAACTGTTCCATCATTTCTGAAGCAGTTTGGACTTGAATGATTTTCATTCCTGAAAGAGGTGTTTCAACGGTGGTGATCAAGGTGACCTCGGCACCTAAATCACGAGCAACTTTGGCCATAGCAATTCCCATTTTTCCAGACGAACGGTTACCGATAAAACGGACAGGATCAATGGCTTCTTTGGTGCCACCAGCAGTGACGACCACTTTAACACCAGCCAATTTGCTTGCCAAAAAATTATGTTCAATTTCTGTAACGATATCGTCCAATTCTGGTAAGCGACCTTTGCCGGTCATTCCTTCAGCTAAAAAGCCAGTTGCTGGTTCAACGACTTGCACACCGTGCCGTTTTAGAGTCTGCATATTTGCTTGCACGGCCGGATTATTGTACATATCAGTATTCATAGCTGGAAATACTAATTTTGGAGCTTTGGTGGCTAAAAGACTTGTTGAAACAATATCGTCAGCTAAACCGTTAGCCATTTTCCCAATAACATTTGCAGTCGCGGGAACAACGACCGCTAAGTCAGTCCAGAGTGCCAGCTGAATGTGGGGGATAAAATCATCTGGACTCGTTTGTGGTGTAAAATTATCTGTAATAACTGGTCGGTTCGATAATGTCGCAAAGGTTAATGGTCTGACAAATTTTTGTGCTGCTTCAGTCATGATGACTTGAACTTGAGCTTGTTTTTTGACCAAGCTGCGAACGATATTTAGTGATTTGTAGGCGGCAATTCCACCAGTGACATAAAGTGCGATATGTTTATCCTGTAGCATTTCTTCACCTCAATAACTTAATTACTTTAATTATATGATATTATTCAATCAATAGGAGGCTTCTATGAACATTTATACAGCAGATATAATTCTCTACATACTTTTGATTTCAATTTTCAACAATCCGATTTTGAATGTGATGCAAGCATTTGGATGGAATTTTTTATTCAGTGAAGTCATAATTGGTGTAATTCTATTGATCATCACCATTTTGATTCATAAATTTATTTTTCGAAAAATTTGGAAGAAATAAGTGGAAATATAATGAAGAAAACTATTTTATTAGTTGAAGATGAGGAGAGCTTGATCTCATATTTACAACCGGAATTAGAATTTGAAGATTATCAAGTCTTGACGGCGACCGATGGTGAGATGGGATGGAAGACTTTCCAAGAGTATCAATCTGAAATTGATTTAGTGATTTTAGATTGGATGATTGCTAAGTTAGATGGCCTGGAAGTCTTAAGAAGGATTCGCAAACAGTCAGATAAGCCGGTTATCATGTTGACAGCCCGTGATTATGTCGGTGATAAAGTGGCGGGATTAGACAGTGGTGCCGATGATTACATTACGAAGCCGTTTGAAATTGAAGAATTGTTAGCCCGGATTCGTGTTGTCCTTCGTCACGAAAAGAAATCCAGCGAGAAATTGACTGTCTATCAGATCAAGGACTTGGTACTTGATACTAAGTCTCGTCAAGTTAAGCGAAATGGGAAGATCGTCCAGTTGACTCAACGTGAGTACGAGTTGCTCTTGATTCTCTTAAAGAATATCAATGAAACTTTGACGCGAGATGAGTTGTTGAACGACGTTTGGGGTGTTGATTTTGAAGGACAGCCTAATATTGTCGATGTCTATGTTCGCTATTTGCGTCATAAAATTGACATTGACCCAGAAGATTCAATTATCAAAACAGTTCGTGGCGTCGGTTATACTTTGAGAGATGATGACTATGAAAACGTTGAAAAATAATTCCAATACGGCTCAAATTACCCGTACCTATACGTTATTATTGGCTTTTATCACGATTGCGATGGGCTTATCTTTAGCCATTGGTGTGGGTTATTCGTTAGTTGAATCAAAGATTGAAGATGCTCATGGCTTGATGGATAGTCTGCAACGTTCATTTATCGATGATCGTCCTGATTGGGAACAATGGCGTAGAGACAGTAATATCAATACGAAAGACACAAATGTGAAGGTTTCTTTTACTGAAAATGGTAAAAAACAAGTTTATTATTCATCTGGTACTAAGAAGTTTTTAAAACAAAAAGCCTCGCATGTGCCGTTTAGTTCCCATCTCGAAATTAGAGAAACTTGGCGCCCATATTATCATTTGACGAGTGACGTTAAAGGGATTCACTATCAAATTTGGGTGGGATTTCACAGTGTGACTCATGTTTTTCACGTCATTTTTGATATTTTATTAATTGTGATGATTTTAAGCTTTCTCATCGGTATTTGGTTAATTTCACTTTTGGCAAAAAGGTTGAATCAACCGTTAAAAAACTTGACCGAATCGACTCATCAAATCAATCAGGCTCCGGAAGTATCTTATGATACGCAATTGCCACTTCCTGATAAACCTCAAGAAGTTCAGGATTTGACTAAAGAATTCAATCAACTTTTAGCCCAACTCAATCGTCAAGCTATTCGTGACCGGCAGTTTGTCTCCGATGCTTCGCATGAACTACGGACGCCCATTACTGCCATTAGAGGCCATGTGCAATTTATTCAGCGACATGGTCAAGATCACCCTGAAATTATCGAACGCTCAGTTGGCTTTATTGATAGCGAGTCTAAAAGAATGCAGAAGTTAGTCGAAAGTTTGCTGAAGCTGTCGCGCATGGATCATTTGACAGTTGAACGCAAGCAAGTTCAAGTTGCACCAATGGTTCAAGCGATTGTAGAAACGTATCAGCCTACTATCCCGCAAAAGTTAGTCATCAGTGGTGAAAAGCAATTGTTAGCCACAGTCAATCAAGACAATTTGGAACAGATAATTATCGCACTGTTGAACAATGCTAGTAAGTATTCGCCTGCGGATTCGACAATCACGTTTAAGTTGACTAAGGACAGTCTGGCAGTGATTGATCAAGGGATTGGAATCGCAGCTGATGAGAAGTCAGAGATTTTTGAACGCTTTTATCGAGTTGATAAAGCTAGAACACAAGCAATACCCGGAACGGGATTAGGTTTAGCCATTGTTAAGAAACTGGCTGACTTGAATCAAATTAAGATTACCGTGGTTGATAATCAACCTCAGGGAACCCAATTTATTTTAAAATTCTAATATTTTATCTTTGATATGTTTAGCCTCGCTTAATAACTGATTGCACTGGAGATAATTAGTTATTAAGCGAGGCTTTTTATTAATTATTAAGTAGTTGGAAAAAGTTTTTCAAAAAGTAAATCAATTTGTTGGTTTTTTCTAGCCTCATTACTTCGAGTTTGACAGTAAAAGTGTAGAATTAAGGTAATGACATTTCCACCAAAGGAGAGAGATTAGATGGAAAATGAAATTTCACAACGTGAACTGAAAAATCAAACTTTAGCTCAAGCAGTTGCCCAAGAAGCAATCGTTTTGCTACAAAATAAAAATCAGACTTTACCATTAAAAAATAAAAAAGTTGCCTTATATGGTCATGGTGCCTTTGCGACTGTAAAAGGTGGAACTGGCTCTGGCGATGTCAATCAACGCTTTGTAATAAATATTTTACAAGGGATGGAGGATCAAGGTTTTGAAGTAGTTTCGAAAGCTTGGTTGACCAGATTGCAACGTTACTATCAGCAAAAAAAAGCTGACTATCAGGCCAAATTAAAAGATGATCCTATGGCACTTTTAGCTCCGGCATTTAATTTTTCTGACCCCGAGATTGCAGAATTTGAAGATGCTCCAGTAGGTATTTATGTCGTTTCCCGTAGTTCAGGTGAAAATTATGACCGCCATGATCGCCCTGGAGACTTTCAATTGACTGACAATGAACTATCAAACATCAAGCGGATGAGCGAGTTTTATCGTCAAAGTATTGTGTTATTAAATGTTGGTGGTGTGATCGATACAAGTTTCATTGCACAATGTCCAATGCTCGATAGTGTGCTTCTAGTTTCACAACTGGGGATGATGTCAGGCCAGGCAATCGCTGATATTTTGTTGGGCGTTAAGAGTCCTTCTGGTAAATTGACCGATACGTGGGCTAAAAGTTATCATGACTATCCTAGTTCGGAAAACTTTGGCATGGCCAGTCCTGAATATGTCGAGGGTATTTTTGTCGGCTATCGCTATTTTGATAGTTTTGACGTTAAACCACGATTTGAATTCGGCTTTGGTCTTAGTTATGCCAAATTTTTCTTGAGAACTTCCAAAGTCAATGTGAACGAAAAGCGGATTCGATTGCTGGTCAATGTTGACAATACCAGTGAGGACTTTTCTGGCAAAGAAACGGTGCAGGTTTACGTCTCGAAACCACAAACTGATATCCCAGTCGCTTACCAAGATCTAGTTGCTTATGAGAAGACCACAAATTTAAGACCTCAGGCGCAACAAAATATTGAATTTGAGATTCCCATCGAGTCTTTAAAAGTTTTTGATTCCGAGTTGTCAGCGGAAGTTTTAGTTCCGGGTACGTACCTAGTCAGAGTTGGAAATAGTTCGCGAAATACCAAAGTTGTCGCTAGTTTTAAATTGGATGAAAAAGTTATTTTAAGACGTCTCAGCGATGCAATGAAACCAAGAATTGATCCCACTACACTACTTCGGGCTAAGGTGAAAGTTCAACGTGTCAGTGATGTTCCATTTTTTATTCTCAAGTCAGCCAGTTTCCCTGAACCTGATTTTGTTCAATATCAGGAAAAATCAGATGTAACAACCTTTATTGCTAATCGGGAACAATTGCCTGGCAAAGGATTAGACCAAGTCATCGAGGAAGTTCGCAATGCCAGCGGCAAAACGCTTAAAGATGTAGCCAGTGGTGAAGTGGAATTGGCGGAATTTATTGCTAGTTTGACTGATCCTGAATTAGTCGATTTGGTTGAAGGTCAAATGGCCGAAAATAAAGCAGATATCGTCGGGATTGCTTCAGATTTAGTACCTGGTGCGGCTGGACAAACTGGAGAAATTGCTGAAAAAGAAATCCCTTCAGTCGTGATGGCAGATGGTCCAGCTGGAATCAGAGTTGAACCAGTCTTTGAGAGAAATCAACAGACAATTACCCATTATGCGACGGCTTGGCCAATTGGAACAGCTTTAGCACAAACTTGGAATAAAGATTTGGTTGAAAGTGTCGGGTTTGCGGTAGGTATCGAAATGAAGGAATTTGGTGTCAATCTCTGGTTAGCTCCAGGGATGAATATTCATCGTAATCCGCTAGGTGGTCGTAACTTTGAATATTTTGCCGAAGATCCATATTTGTCAGGTACAATGGCTGGCTATGAAACGAAAGGCGTCCAAAGTCATGAACATTTGGGTGTGACTTTGAAGCACTTTCTAGGTAACAATCAAGAAAGTCATCGAAATTTTGGTAATAGTGTCATTGGTGAGCAAGCTCTACGAGAAATTTATCTCCGTAACTTTGAAATTGCGTTAGAAATTGCTCAACCATTGGCGATTATGACAGCTTATAATAGGGTTAATGGTACATATTCTGGAGCAAACTTTGCCTTATTGACGAATGTGTTGCGGGATGAGTGGCATTACCAAGGTACAGTCATGACTGATTGGTTCAGTTCAGCCGATCCCAAAAAGAGTATGCATGCCGGAAATGATTTAATTATGCCTGGTAATTCAAAGAATGAACTCCTAGGTGCTGTCAGTGATTTAGGGCCAAGTATTGATCAAAATGACCGTCTTCAAATCAAACATGACTATGATCTGTTGAAAAAGGAATTTAAGGATACCGAGTTGTGGAATGATTTTGAAATTGATGCAGATGATGAGGTCATTGTTAGATTACGAATCGATCCTGATTCACCTCTAAGAGAACGAGTTAAATCATGGGTTTATGGCGGTTTTGCTCAGATTATTGATGAGAATCATCTCCTGTTGACCGGTAAGTGGAAAGATAACAATGATTTATACTTGGGCGATCTACAGAAGTCAGCCATTAATGTGTTGAAATTAGTTCTGAAATTAAAAATGTAATTTTTTATCATAAATGAAACAAACACCCTCAGGTCAAAATCTGAGGGTGTTTATTTTGGGTGTTAAAAATTATTTTTACAGAAAAATTAGTTGAGTGGAGAAATAGTTGCGGTTGCCGTTGTATTATCAGCAGCGGGTTCGGTTAAGGCAACAATTTTGTCGCCAGCTTTGATATTAGTAGCTTTTAGCCGCTCAACATTTGCATAGTCAGCTGTATTAGTAATAACTAGCATGACAGAAGGATCGTAGCCATTCTTTTTCAATTCTTGAATGTCAAAGGTTCCTAGCAGGTCACCCTTTTTGACGTGGTCGCCTTTTTTCACATTAGTTGTAAAGTACTGACCATTTAAGTTAACCGTATCGATTCCTAAGTGAATTAGAACTTCTGCACCGTCATCAGTTTTTATACCATAAGCGTGTTTACTGTCATAAGTAACAGTAATTTCACCGTCAGCGGGAGCAACTACTTGGTTATCATCTGGAATAAAGGCAGCACCTTTACCCATGATTTCGGCGGAAAAGACTTTATCGTTAACCTCTTTAAGACTTTCACTGACACCACTAACTGGGGCAGCAATTACTTCATCGCTGACTAAAATAGGTTTAGCAGTTTTAATTTCTGGAGCAGGTTCATCGACATTGTTGCCGATAGTTTTTTTGGCGTAGATAAAAGTTGGTACAAAAGCTACAACGAACGAAATCAAGGCACTGAGCATGAAAGCTGGAATTGACTTAGAAGCGATCGAGATAAATCCAATGACTGAAGCAGGTCCCATCGCAACAGATAAGACATGGAATAGTCCTAAGAAAGAACTAGCTATCCCTGAAGCAATAGCCGCAAAAGCGAAAGGATATTTCATTTTTAAGTTGACACCGAAAATGGCAGGTTCAGTAATACCTAGTAGGGCAGAAATACCAGCGGAAGAAGTTAGTGCTTTTTGTTTGGCACTCTTTGTCGCAAAGAAAATAGCTAAGGTAGCAGCACCTTGTCCGATGTTAGCCATTGAAGCGACAGGGAAGATGAATGAACCACCAGTTTTAGCGACGTTTGCTAAAAGTTGGGTTTCGATAGCAGGGAAAGTTTGGTGTAAACCAGTAATAACAATAGCTGAATAAAATAATCCAAAGATTCCCATTCCGATCCAGCCGGTCGTATTGTAAAGACCAACTAGTCCATTTGTCAAAGCATCACTGACAGATCTAAGTACTGGTCCAACGATGGTGAAAGTTAGAAAACCGGTAATGACGATGGCAAACATTGGTGTGAAGGTAAAGTCAAACGCACCTTTGATGTGTTTATGGAAGAATTTCTCTAGGTTAGCTAGGATGAAGGCCACTGCTAGAACAGGGATAACTTGACCTTGATAACCAGCTTGGGCAACTTTGAGGCCAAAGATGTTCCAGTAAGGCATTTTGCCAGCTGCCATTGTCGCAGCAACATCGTAACCATTTACTAATGATGGCAGAACCATGACCATACCCATGGCAGCACCGAGGTATGGATTGCCGCCGAATCGTTTGGTTGCAGAAAATCCTAAGAGAATTGGTAAAAAGGTAAATGGAGCACTGGCCATGGCATTGATCATTTCAGCCACGCCCTTCAAGCCTGGATAAACTTCAACAACTGATTTAGCCATGAAGAGGTGTTCAGCTGTCAAAACATTGTTCAAGGCCATCAAAAGACCACCAGCAACTAGTGCGGGGATAATTGGAATAAAAATATCAGAAAGAACTTTCAAGAAGTCCATTAGAGGATTCTTTCTCTTACCAGCACTGGCTACAGCTTTGATATCGTCAGGAGTAGCTTCTTTAAGGCCAGTTTGAGCAATCAAAGCATCATAAACTTTGTCGACATCACCAGGGCCAATAATAATTTGATATTGACCGTTAGTCTCGAAGGTTCCTTTTACATCGGGATCATTATCAAGTGCAGCTTGATCGATCTTTGATTCATCTTTGATTACTAATCTTAGACGAGTGGCACAATGTGCTGCAGCTTGGATGTTGTTTGACCCGACATCAGCAAGTACACGCTTAGCAACTTCTTTGTGGTTCATAATATCACTCCTCAAAATAATTAATTGAAAACGCTTCCGGCACAATCATAATAACAAGTTTAAAATATTTGTCAAGCGTTCGTCAAAAAATATTTTGAAAGATATGTCAACTAAAACAGAGATTGTAAGCTAGTGGCAAATTGAATTGACATAAAATTAAAATAAATTGTCATACGTTTGACAATTATATGTAAGCGGTTTTATAATATACTTAACAAGTTAAAGAACAAAGAGGATCGAACATGATTTGGACGAGAGAAAAAAGATATGCACCATATGCAAATTGGTCCCAGGAGCAATTACAGGACTTAGAACAACAAGTAAGTACATCTAAGTGGAGGATGAATCATCACATTCACCCTAAGTCAGGATTATTGAACGATCCTAACGGTTTTTCTTACTTTAATGGTCAGTGGCACTTGTTTTATCAAACATATCCGTTTGGAGCGGTTCATGGTTTGAAGTCTTGGGTTCATTTGACTTCAAAGGATTTAGTTCACTGGCAAGATCATGGCCTGGCAATTGAACCTGATTCGAAATTCGACTCTCATGGTGCCTATACTGGTACGGCTTTACCTATTGATCAACGCTTATTCATCATGTACACCGGTAATGTTCGGACAAAAGATTGGCAAAGACAGTCCTATCAGATTGGGGCTTGGATGGATGCCAACAATCAAGTGACTAAGTTAGAGCAACCTTTGTTGACCAACGCCCCTAAAGGTTATACGACTTCGATTCGTGACCCTTATTTGATTAAAAAAGACGATCAATATTTTGCAATTATCGGTGCTCAGACTGATCAAGAAAGAGGAGCAGCCTTAGTTTATCAATCTAATGACCTCAAAACCTGGAACTTTGTTGGTCCATTAAACATTCCCACTAAAAAAACAGGCTATATGGTGGAATGTCCCAATCTGATCTTTGTTTCCAATCGTCCCGTCTTTTTATATTGTCCTCAAGGATTACCGAAATCAGTCTTTGATTACAAGAATATCTATCCAAATTTATATATGATTGGTGATCAAGTCGATTTGAAGACGGCCCAGTGGTCGGGAAGCACAAAATTGTATCAATTAGATGATGGCTTTGACGTCTATGCAACTCAAGCCATCAACGCACCTGATGGAAGAGCCTTGGAAATCAGTTGGATCGGTTTACCAGAAATAGATTATCCTACTGACACCCAAAATTGGGCTCACTGTTTAAGCGTGGTAAAAGAATTAAGTTTAAAAGATGATCATTTGTATCAAAATCCCGTCGCCGAAATGAAATCACTTCGTAAAACTAGTTACTTGATTGATAAGCAAACCGAAGAAATCAATTTATCTAAGACAGGCAGCTTTGAGATTGAATTGACCATTCCTAAGGATAGTCAATTAACACTTTCTATCAGTAATCAGCAACAGCATGGCAGTTTAAAATTTTTCTTGGACGCCGATCAAGGTACAGTTACCGTTGACCGACAAAATACAGGGCGGGCTTTTGGAGAAAAATATGGCCAGCAACGCAAGAGCCAAGTAGCAGCACATCAAACTCTCAAGATCAGACTGATCATAGATGTGTCGGTCTTTGAATGCTATATTAATGATGGATACTCAGTCATTACCGGGAGATTCTTTTTAGATGACCGACCTGATAAGATCAGCTTACAAGGTCAGCCAAAACAAGTCAGTGGTAAAGTCTGGGAATGGTAAAAGTTAATTATTGAGGTAGACCAATGAAACCAAAATTAGAAGATGTGGCTAAGTTAGCCAACGTTTCACCCACAACAGTTTCGCGCGTGATCAACAACCATGAACATTTAAGTCAGAAGACCAAGGATAAAGTATATTCAGCAATGAAAGAGCTAAATTATCAACCAAATAATTTGGCTCGCTCCTTACAAGGTAAAAATACGAAATTGATTGGAGTTATTTTCTCTGATATTAAAAATCCTTTTTTCGGTGAGTTAGTTTCAAGAATTGAAAAGATTTTATCGACTAAAGATTACAAGATGATTTTATGCAATAGTGCTGATGATCCTGAAAAGGAGCGGGCTTATTTGTGGATGTTGATGGCCAATCAAGTTGATGGAATTATCGCTGGTGCCCATAATTTGGGAATTGAAGAGTATCAACAGTCAGGTTTGCCAATTCTTTCCTTCGACCGCTATTTATCTGACAATATTCCCATCGTCAGTTCTGATAATTACCAAGGTGGGACTTTAGCAGCCCAAGCTCTATATCAAGCTGGAGCTCGAAAAATCGCCATCTTTTCTGGGAAAAATCATCAGGATTCTCCAACGAATGGTCGTTTATTAGGTTATCAAGCTTATTTGCAAAAGCAGGGCTTGCCAACGCATATTCACGAATTGCCTTTTGAGTTATCGCCCAATATGAAGAGTATGGAAATCAAAGCCATCTTAAATAAAATTGATTATGATGGTATTTTTTGTACCGACGACTTGACCGCCACGATGACGATCAATTTGGTTCGAAAATTAGGGAAACAAGTCCCTCAAGATTTGAAAGTGGTCGGTTATGATGGTACCGGTTTGATTCAAGATTATTTTCCCGATTTAACTACGATTGGACAGCCGCTTGCTGATATAAGCTCGCTATTGGTCTCGTTATTGTTACAAAGAATTGAAGATCCCGATTGTACATTAGAAAAAGAATATATCTTGCCGGTTAAATTGATTAAAGGAATTACAGCTTAAGGAAAGGGATTTTATCATGGATTCAGCAGCAATCGAGTGGTGGCAAAAAGCGGTAGTATATCAAATATATCCACGTAGTTTTCAAGATACTAATAACGATGGCGTCGGTGATATTAAAGGAATTATTGAACATCTAACTTATTTGAAACAATTGGGAGTCGATGTTTTATGGTTAAACCCAATTTATAAGTCGCCTAATGATGACAATGGTTATGATATTAGTGATTATCAAGCAATTGCCAGTGATTTTGGTACGATGGACGAGTTTGATGAATTACTGAAAAAAGCCCATCAAATTGGTTTGAAGATCATTATGGATCTTGTCGTAAATCATACTTCCGATGAACACCCTTGGTTTAAGGCTAGTAAAGCTAGTTTGGACAACCAATATCGTGATTTCTATTTTTGGAGAAGCGGTAAAGATGGTAACCCACCTAACAATTGGGATTCAGCCTTTGGTGGGACAGCTTGGAAATTTGATCCGACGACGAAACAATATTACTTGCACACCTTTTCCACAAAACAGCCTGACTTGAATTGGGAGAATCCCCAGATGCGGCAAAAAATTTATCAGATGATGAATTGGTGGTTGGATAAAGGAATTGATGGTTTTCGTATGGATGTTATTAATCAAATTTCTAAACGTCCCGGATTACCAGATGGTCCACTGAAGCCACACAGTAAATATGGGGATGCGCGAGTTACTAATGGTCCCAAAGTACATGAATATTTACAAGAGATGAACCGAAAAGTCTTGTCTCGCCCAAATATTATGACTGTAGGTGAGACCCATGGGATTACACCTCAAGACGGTTTGAAATACGCCGGTTTTGACCGCCATGAATTAAATATGGTATTTGAGTTTCAACATTTACGTTTAGATAATAGTCAGCATGGCTTTGGTAAATGGAGTACCCGTCGGGTTCCCTTAGTAGAATTGAAGCAAGTTTTTAATAAGTGGCAAGTTGAATTGCATGGTAAAGCTTGGAATAGTCTTTTTTGGAACAATCATGATACACCACGTGTCGTTTCCAGATTTGGCAATGACAGTCCACAATATCGAGAACTATCTGCTAAAATGTTGGCAACTTGTTTACATTTAATGCAAGGAACTCCCTTTATTTATCAAGGTGAAGAGTTAGGAATGACTAATGCCCATTTTCAGAAACTGAGTGATTATCGGGATATTGAAACCTTAAATGCTTATCAAGACAACGTTGTTCGTGATAATTTATTGGAACAATCCGATATGATGGCACGTATCCAAGCTAACTCGCGTGACAATTCCCGAACGCCAATGCAATGGAATGGAAAGAAAAATGCTGGCTTTTCACAAGTTGATCCGTGGATTGACGTTAATTCCAACTATCAACAGATCAATGTTGAAAAAGCTTTAGCAGATCGAAATTCGGTTTGGTACTATTATCAGAAATTGATTGAATTGAGACATGATTTTCCAATCGTTACACTAGGTGACTTTCATTTGTTACTGGCAGACGATCCTAATCTTTTTGTTTATCAACGAAATTGGCAAGGAAAAACTTGGTTAGTTATTTGTAACTTTACTGAAAAGACGCTGACTACTTCCTTGAAAATTTCTGAACAGTCAAAAACGATCATCAGTAATTATGCTGATGACCGAGGTAATGTGCTTCGTCCTTATGAAGCTAAAGTTTATCAGGTTTAAAAAATCCCAATTTAATCTAAAAAACGCTCGCTGATTCTAAATTCTAAAATCAGCGGGCGTTTTTTTCAGTGCAAATATTTAATTATTAATAACGATTCAACAAGTCAACATAGGCGTCGACAATACTTTGTAAGAAACCAACAGTACCTTCTGCAACATTGCCGTTCTCATCCAAGACATTTGTAACATTACCAATGTATGCTTCTGGTTGTTGTAAGGTAGGCATGTTCAAGAAGACTAATGATTGACGAAGAGCATGGTTAGCACCAAATCCACTGATGGCACCAGGTGAAACGCTGACAATAGCAGCAGGTTTTTTATCCCAAGCACTTTGGCCATAAGGACGTGAACCAACATCGATTGCGTTTTTCAAACCACCAGGGATTGAACGGTTGTATTCAGGTGTTACGAATAAAACTCCGTCAGCTGCTTTGATTTGATTTCTGAATTCAGTATATTCTGCTGGTACACTTTCAGGTGTATCGATATCCTCGCTATAAAGAGGCAAATTACCAATTTCAACGAAATTTACTTCATAATCGCTAGGGAATAACTTCATCATATTCTTAGCAATTTGTCTTGAAAATGATCCTTTTCTAAGACTACCAACTAGTACGGCTACTTTTTTTGACATTTAAAAATTCCTCCAAATCTTTCGATGATTCTAAATTAGCACAAAACATTTTATACACCAAATATTTGTTCTCGCAAACAAATATTTTTCATGAGAGCGAATTCAACAATTTTGTGCAAATCAACATAAAATTTGTGCATTGACGGTTTTGCTCATATTGTGAAAGTATAATTATAGTTAATTGACAAAAGTTACAGAAGTATTACAAATAAAGTCTCTATCCGAATTTTCTTATTGTTCATGTAATCTGTTTGTTATATTCATCTTGTATAGTGTCATCTGGTAAACATACAACCGGGGAGAGATTAGTTGCTAAAGCAAATTAAATTAGATGCATTACTTATCATTGGTTTGATAATTACAGGGGGAATGGGATATACAGTTGCCTATGCTTCAGATTCATCAGCACAACAAGTAAGTAATACAACAGATTTTCAAAAGACATTATCTAACTTAGAATCGAATAATTTAGATAGTGGCGATGCTTATACACTAAACAAAAAAGTATCGTTATCAGACAGTAAGGAATTTATGCCTGGTATCAGTCACAGTGAAAAGGACCCAAATATGGAGGATGTGACTTCAGAAACTCCAGAAGTTGATCACGCTCCAGTCCAAGATTCACAACCTGAACAAATTGAAGCTTCACAGCAAGCTATTACACAAGCTGCTGCCGAACCACCAGTTGAAATGCAATCAACAGGTAAAAATGTTGGGACATTTAAAATCAGTTTTTATGATCCAGCTGTTTTAGGATCAGATATGGGTTATTCAGGAGTTGCCACAAATTTAAGTGTTATTCCACGTGGGTCACGTTTAAAGATCACTACAGCTCAAGGAGATGTCTATTATCGAACAGTTAACGATACAGGGACATTTGCCTATGACAATCCATACCAAATCGACATGGCAATGCCAAATAGTATGATTCCTTCATATGGAATTACTAGCGCCACTGTTGAGATTTTAGGTTAATACATTCGAATAGTTTTCACTGACTTCTATATTGATAGAAGTCTTTTTTTTTAAGTTTGAAATGATTGTTGTAGAATAAAATTAAATTGAAAAAAGAAGGGTATAAAATGAAGGCATTTGGTGTTACGAACAGGCAACTCGACAGTTTTCAACAATTTGACAAAGAAAAAGAACTTCCTACAAAGCGTGATCTGTTAGTTAAAATTGAAGGTATTTCAGTTAATCCGGTTGATGTTGCTACCCGTAAGGGCATTGCAGAGGAATTAAGCAGACCCAAAGTTTTAGGATATGACGGTTACGGAGTGGTCGATGCAGTTGGACCAGAAGTAAAGAACTTTCAAGTTGGTGAAAAAGTTTTCTTTGCTGGAGATTATACTCGAGATGGTTCAAACCAAGAATATGAATTGATCGATGAAAGAATCGTAGCTCATGCTCCAAAGAAAACTTCATTAGAGCAAAGTGTCGCCATGCCATTGGTTACTTTGACGGCTAGTGAATTATTATTTGAAAAATTAGCAATCAATCCGGCCAAAGACAATCGTAATCAGACCATTTTAATTATCAATGGAGCTGGGGGTGTTGGTTCAATCGCAACCCAATTAGCCCATTTGGCGGGTCTGAGAGTAATTGCGACTGCCTCAACTGCTGAAAAAGTGAACTGGGTAAAAGGTTTGGGAGCGGATTATGTCGTCAATCATCACCATGATCTCATTAAACAAGTGCATGATTTAGGAATTAACAATGTGGACTATATTATTGGTCTCAGTGATAATGATCCCCATTGGCCAGAAATTGTCGAATTGATCAAACCGTTTGGAACTTTCGCTACAATTACTAATTTACGTACATCTCAAATCGGTGATTTAAAACAGAAGTCAGTCAATTTTGTTTGGGAATGGATGTTCACCAAAGCTAAATATGGTTTGGACTCAATGGCCGATCAGGGGGCTTACTTAGAGAAGCTAGCTGATGGTTTGGATAGTGGCATGATCAAGTCCACCGTTACTAAGGTCTTTGAAGGCTTTACAATCGCTAATCTTAAGCAGGCAACGGAATTGGTGGAAGCTGGTCATATGATGGGAAAAGTTGTTATTAAAGCTTAATTGAATCGAGGCGTTTGAAATGAAGAATGTTTTAATTACTGCAAAGATTCCCCAGGCGGCAATTCAAATTTTGCAACAAGCAGGGCTCAATGTTGTCAGTTATAGTGGAGAAGATTTGATCACCAAAGCAGAACTATTAAAGTTGATTGTTGATAAGGATTATTTGATTACTCCTTTGTCTACGCAAGTTGATCAAGAGGTAATCGATGCTGATCCTAAATTACAATTTATTGCCAATTTTGGTGCCGGGTTTAATAATATCGACGTGAAGTATGCTCGTCAAAAGGGAATTCCCGTGACTAATACGCCAAAAGTTTCAACAGTTTCCACTGCTGAAGTCACGACTGGTTTGATTATTTCCCTGACTCATCGAATTGTCGAAGGTGATCAATTGATGCGTTCTACAGGCTTTTCAGGCTGGGCACCACTATTCTTCTTAGGTCATGAGTTAGCCCGCAAGACGTTAGGCATTTTGGGAATGGGACAAATTGGTCAAGCGGTAGCTAAGAGAATGGCAGCCTTTGATATGAAAATCATTTATACTCAGCGTCATCAATTAGCCCCAGAAATTGAAAAAGCGTTGAATGCTCGATTTGTTTCGATGACAGATTTGATTTCACAAAGTGATGTCTTAACTTTGCACGCACCATTGACTCCGGAAACTCACCATATTTTAGGAGCTGAACAATTTTCCCAGATGAAAAATTCAGCTTATCTGATCAATGCTTCACGAGGACCTGTGATTGATGAAAAAGCACTCTTGGCGGCCTTACAAAATCATCAGTTAGCTGGAGCAGCATTAGATGTGTATGAGCAGGAACCAGCAGTCGCAACCGGTTTTAAAGAATTAAAGAATGTAATTTTAACACCTCATATCGGTAACGCCACAGTTGAGGCTCGGGATGCGATGGCTAAAATTGTGGCTGACAATACGGTGTTGGTCGCACAAGGCAAAGCTCCGCAATATATTGTGAACTAAGAATTTTGAATATAATAAATACCAAAAAAAAACGTAATTTCTAATCGATAGTGACTAGAAATTACGTTTTTTGAATTAAATCAAATTAAAATGTTTCAAACCGTTAACAATACCACCGTTAACGTTTTCAGTGGTAATATAAGTAGCAGCCTCTTTAACTGAATCTATACCATTGCCCATTGCAACACTGTAATCGGCAAATTTGATCATTGGTAAGTCGTTTGTTCCATCGCCAAAAGCATAGGTTGGTTTATCTTCTAAGCCTAAATCTTTCAAGAGGTGCTTAATGCCACTCATCTTGGAAACGCCTTTTGCTACAGTATCAACCGAATAATAGCCAGTATTGTAAAACTGCAATTCAGGGAATTTAGCTTGATAGTCTGCACCATCGTCAGGAGTCAAGATGACAAACATCGGAATGTCATCTTTCTTATAGAAATCAGGATCTATTTCTGGGACTTCTAATTTGAGAGTGTGAAAAAACTCGTCGATAAAGGGAGTTTCATTACTTAGAAAATTACGTTCCGGTGTATGCATAAACAATGAATCGCCTAAATCATTGGCCATATCACTAACTTTTTTAATCAAATCTGGTTTAAGATTATTTTGATAAATAATTTTATCTTGTGATTGGACAAATGCGCCATTTAAAGTAATATAAGTATCGATACCGGTTGTACTTGTGACAGCGTCAATTTCGATTGGTGCCCGACCAGTACAGATGACAGGTAGATAATTATTAGCTTCAAGTGTTTTAACTGCTGAAGCCACTGAATCATCGACTTGAGATTCCGCATTCAAGAGGGTTCCATCTAGGTCAAAGAAGACAGTGCCACGATAATTTTTTTGCAAAAGATCACCAACTTAACTTTATTTTGTATACTATATGGTAACAATTATTTCGTTAACGAGGTAGTCATAACCACAAATTCTTTATTATAAATTTGGAGTGATATTAATGAAAATCTTAATGATTGAGGACAATAAATCTGTTTCGGAAATGATGGGGATGTTTTTTCAAAAAGAAAAATGGGAAGCAAGTTTTGCTTATGACGGTAATGAAGCGGTAGAAATGTTTAATGAAGATCCCAACAAATGGGATATGATCACTTTGGATCTGAACTTACCCGGCAAAGATGGCATGGAAGTAGCCAAAGAGATCCGTAAAGTTTCAAAAACTGTTCCTATTATAATGTTAACTGCCCGAGATACGGAAAGTGACCAAGTGCTTGGTTTGGAGTTTGGTGCAGACGACTATGTTACAAAGCCTTTCAGTCCTATCACGTTGATTGCTCGAATGAAAGCAATCCACAGACGTGATGAAAATTTAGCCGAAAAATTAGCTGAAAGTACGCCAGTTGTTGCCGAAGTTGAGGAAGCTGACGATGGCTTCGACATCAATACCGGCTTCTTTAAGTTGAACTCAAGCACTCGTGAAGCCTATTTAGATGGTAAGGAAATTCCTGATTTAACACCTAAGGAATTTGACCTCTTAAAGACTTTAGCAAGTAAGCCTAAGCAAGTTTTCTCACGTGAACAATTACTTGAACAAGTTTGGGATTACGACTACTTTGGTGAAGAAAGAACGGTTGATGCACATATCAAAAAACTTCGTCAAAAGATCGAAAAAGTTGGACCACAAGTTATTGAAACTGTTTGGGGCGTCGGTTACAAATTTGATGATTCAGGAGCAAAAGCTAAAGCCTAATGAAATTAATTTATCAAAATATGCTGAGTTTTTTGATCGTTATTCTGACGACACTTGGGATTATTTTGTATTCAGTAACTAGTGCCTCAACTAGTTGGGAATATAATCGTACCTATAAAAGTTTGGAAAGTTATGCTGGGAATCTCGAGAAAATTGCCTTGAAGACCGATCCCAAAACGGGACAGATTCACAATATTACCGGTGATAATATTCGGACTGTGGAGCAAGTTTTATCGGAGCGTAACGTCCAATTTGCGATTTTTGATTACAATAATAATCAAGTTTATCCAACACCACCAACGAATGTTAAGTTGCATTTGAAGCAGTCGTATTGGAATAAATTGAAGCAAGGTAAAACAATCCGTAACGTTCAGAAACCGCAGAATACCTCTGGCAATCCACGGTTGCGAAAAGATGATAATCGCAGTTATGTATATGTGCTAACGCCTTGGTTCCAAAATGGAAAAATGATTGCTGCAGTTTGGGCTGGTTCAGATGTTTCAGAATTGCAATCAAATATCGGTGAGATTAATCGACGCTTATACTTTGCTTTATTGATTTCACTGTTGGCAGCAGTTATTTTGAGTTTCTTACTCTCAAGATACCAAGTCAATCGAATCAATCGTTTACGAGGAGCCACTAAAAGGGTTGCTAATAATGACTTTTCAGTCCATATCGAAAGTAAAGGCCGGGATGAATTGGATGATCTGGCAGATGATTTCAACCAAATGGTTAAATCATTGGAAGCTTCAGATACAGAAATCAAACGTCAAGAACAACGCCGAAAGGAATTTATGGCCGATGCTTCACATGAAATGAGAACACCTTTGACAACCATCAATGGTCTTTTGGAAGGATTAGCCTATGATGCGATTCCTGAGGAGTCCAAAGGTCAAAGTATTCAATTGATGCGCAACGAAACTAAGCGTTTGATTCGATTAGTTAATGAGAATCTTGATTATGAAAAAATCAGAACTAACCAGATTACGATGGCTAAACGAATTTTTGATGCTAATAAGCCTTTGCATGATATCACCTCACAATTAGAGAAGAAAGCTAAGTCGTCAGGTGATGAATTGATTTTGAAACCATATGATGGTGAATTGAAGACTTATGCTGACTACGATCGGTTTGTTCAAGTCATGTTCAATATTATGCAAAATGCTATTCAATTTACTAATGATGGTAAGATTTTTATTAGTGGTATGCGTAATGAAGAACGCCACGCCGCCGTCTTTACAGTTTCAGATACTGGTATTGGAATGTCAGAAAACCAAGTGAAGAATATCTGGGATCGTTATTATAAAGCCGATCCTTCACGAAAGAATCGTAAGTATGGTGAGTCCGGTCTAGGTCTATCAATCGTTCACCAGTTGGTAGAAAATCATGGTGGTGAAATTGAAGTTAAGAGTAAGCTCAACGAAGGAACTACTTTCATCGTGACACTATTCGACGAAGGTTATGAACATAAACCAGAAGAAGAAAAATAACTTGTTTTCTCATTGAGGAGGAAAATTGATGAAGTATGAATGGCGCAAGCAAGACGTTGGTTATGCAACCAAGCAAAAACCAGTCATTTTAACAATCCCTAAACAGAAATATCTTTCTTTGCACGGAGTCGGCAACCCTAATCAGGAGCCATTCCAGCAAAAAGTACAAACGTTATATCCAGCAGCGTATGGTATCAAAGCAGCTTATCGAAAATTCTGTCAAGGTAAGGCAGTGGAGTACGATGATTATGTCGTCTTTCCTTTAGAAGGAGTCTGGTCACTGACTAAAAAAGGTCAACAGTTGGATCATCTCGACAAAGATGAATTCGTTTACGATATTATGATCCGGATTCCAGATTTTGTCCCTGATGAATTGATTCAGCCGACTTTAACAGCGGTCAAAGAAAAGAAGAATATGCCCGAAATCGATCAAATCGAGATCAAGGAATTTCCAGCAATGGAAGTTGGACAAGTTTTACATCATGGTAAATATGATGACGAACCAGCTTCTTTTAAAAAGATCGACCAATTCGTGGCTGAAAATGGGAAGAGCCGAGCTACTAAAATTCATCGAGAAATCTATTTATCTGATGCTCGACGTGTGGCACCAGATAATCTCAAGACAATTTTGAGATACCAAATTAAATAATTATCAACAAAAGAGAGGAGTCAGAGACATAACTCCTATTTTTCAAGTAAAGAAGCAATTGCTAATTCCAAATCATGGAATTAGCAATTGCTTCTTTTTAGTTTCATTGTGATGATCTAATAATTTGGTAATTTTTTTTAATGTTAATGGCAATTAGAACTAATCTAATCAGTTTTAACTGATTGAGAGGATAGACAGATGTTTTTATATTTAAAATGATCTAATAATTTAAGATTTCTTTTGATTATTATCATTAATGATAAAGTTTTTATTATTTTAGATTATATGATCAAGTTGGGGAACGACTTGTTGTTAGAAAAATATTCTGAGGACTTGGTACGGAATTAAGTTGTATTTGACTAAATCTATTTATTTCTACGATAAAAAGGGGGAGCTTTACATTTAAAAGGAATGTTCGCTTTTTTAGAAAGGTGGTTCACTAGCTGCACCGATTTTTATTGTTACATTGAACTTTTTAAGCGCTTTCATCACTGCTTTAATAGAAGCTGAAAGGGAAAGGAGGTATTTGAGTATGGGAGTAGTCAAACAAGAATTAACTTTCTCAAAAGTAGATTGTAATAATTCTAATGAAATTATTCATTATTTAGCTAATAAGCTTTTCCAGGACGGCGATGTAACTGCAGATTTTGAGCAAGCAGTAAAGGATCGAGAAAAAATCTATCCTACGGGATTACCAATTGGAAAAGTATCAGTAGCCATCCCACATACGGATGTGAAATACGTAAAAAATTCGTCAATTGCAATTGCAACTTTGGAAAGGCCAGTTGAATTCAAAAACATGGCTAATAATAAAGAAACCATTGACGTTAGTATCGTGGTAATGTTGGCAATGAAAGAACCACATAGTCAAGTAGATATGCTCCAAAAACTCATGAAGTTATTCCAAAATCAAGAATTATTGGAAAAAATTTATAGTTTAAACGATAGCAGTGAGATTTTTGACATAGTATCTAAACAAATTGATTAGTTATGGGGTGAAAATAAAATGAGTAATATTATTAATTTTATTATGTATATTGTTAGTCTTGGACCAACGGTAATGATTCCCATCGTTATGTTGATTTTTGGACTAGCTGTAAAAGTTCCATTTACTAAGGCCTTACGTGGAGGCCTAATGGTAGGTATTGGATTTATAGGGCTTAATGCAACTGTTTCTATTTTGACAGAGGTTATGAATCCAGCTATTAAAAATATGATTTCTGTTATGCATTTAAATCTGCAAGTTATTGACGTGGGTTGGCCTTCTGCCTCTGCCATTGCGTATGGTACTGCTGTTGGTGTAAGTATGATTCCCTTAGGAATTGCAATTAATGTTATTATGTTATTAACAAAAACAACTTCAACAATTGATGTTGATATCTGGGATTTTTGGCATTTTGCATTTAGTGGTTCATTAGTTTACGCACTTACAAAAGATATTTTTCTAAGTTTATTCTTAGCAAGTGTAAATATGATTGTAATTATGGTTATTGCTGATAGAACTGCTCCACTTTCAGAAAAATATTTAGGACTACCAGGAATTTCTATTCCTCATGGATATGCAGGTTCATTTGTCCCAATTGCATTAGTAATCAATTGGATTATTGATAAGATTCCTGGAATTAATAAGATCCATCTTGAAGCAAAAGATTTTAATAAAAAATTTGGCTCATGGGGTGAACCCACATTATTAGGATTCATTATTGGTGTTATTATCGGTATTCTTGCTTATGGCTTTGTTCCTGGTATGACCGTTGCAACAAAGCTTGGAAAAATTATGCTAATGGGTGTCACACTTTCAGCAGTTATGATTATTACTCCAAAGATGGCTGCCTTATTATTGCAAGGTGTTGTTCCAGTTTCCACTAATATTCAAAAATTTACTCAAAAGAAATTTTCAGGAAGCCGTAAGATTTATATAGGTATGGATACTGCCGTTGGTATTGGGAACCTAGTCGTTCTGGCTTGTGCAACATTGATGATTCCAGTAGCACTATTGTTTGCATTTATTTTACCTGGTAATCAATTCCTTCCAACCATCGGCCTGGTTGGATTTGTGTTTATGTTTCCATTAATAGTTGCTGTAACACATGGTGATTTTTTCCGTTCCTTTATTATCGGGGCTGTTAATGTAATTCTTGGTTTATGGATTGGTACTAATTTGGCACCGCTCATTACGAAGAGTGCTCGTGCAGCCCATTTCACAATTCCAAAGGGTTCATCATTAATTTCAAGTATTGATTATGGTTCAAATCCATTTCCATGGTTATTTGTACAAATTGCTACTCATAAGATAATTGCTTATGCAATTGGTATTGTTCTCATTGTTGGTTTAGCTCTATGGAATCGTAAAAAGATTATCGAAGAAGAAAATGCAACGGTCACAACCAAAGAAACAAAATAAAAAGAGATTAGGAGATATTTATTATGAAGAAAATTTTAGTAGCATGTGGCGCAGGGGTTGTTACAAGTACGGCCGCAATGAATAAATTACAAGAAGAGTTGGATGCACGTGGTATTTCTCAAGACGAATATAAATTGGGACAATCATCAGTTGCTGAAGTGGAAAACTTATCGAGCCAATATGATATGGCTATTACAACAACCCAATATGACAACGATGCAATTAAGATTCCAGTGATTAATGGATTACCACTTTTAACAAATATTGGTGTGGATTCCGTTATTGACGAGGTTATCGCTAAATTAGATTTGAAGTGAAATTATTTTAAATAATCAAATCGAAAGATAGTTCTTCGGAACTATCTTTTTTAAAATTATGGATTTAAGGTGATGAGGATGAGAGGTAGTTTGTCTAAAGGTCCAAACAGACTATTAAACTATTTTTTTAAAATAAACAAATATGTAAGTTTAAAAGAAATTATGGGTTTATTTGATATTTCCAGAAGAACGGCGTTTAATTGGTTGTCAGATATAAATGGATATTTAAATGAAAATGATGTAACTGAAATAGAGAATATTCCAAATCATGGATATAAATTACCTGATTACTCAAAAAGAAAACTAGAACATATCGATAGTATTAAAAAAACAAAGAGTAGTGAATTAGATAAAACAGATAGAGTTGCTGAAATAGTATGGTTATTAGTTAGTAATCAAAGTAATATTTCGATAAATAAGTTATCAGAAGAATTTGATTGCTCTAGAAATACAATTATTAAAGACTTTAAAGAGATTAAGCAACGTTTTGTTGGCATTAGCATTGTTAGTTCGAATCGCGGAAGAAGAATTGCTAATAGTGAACGTTATATTAGATTAATGATTTATGAGTTGATACAAAGAAATAATCAATGTATTAAGAGTCATATTGTAAACCTGGGCTATGATTGGGACTCGTACTATAAAATTGTTATCGATAGCCAGAAGTCCCTAGAGATGAATTTCTCTGAAAATTCGACGATATTATTAACCTATTTGCTTATTTTTTCATCCTGGAGAATCAAAAATAGTAATATCATAACGGACGAAAATGGTTATTATTGGATTGCAGAAAATACGCATGGAATACTAACTACAAGTGAGAGAATAGTTAACGATTTGTTTGATAATGTTTATTATGCAGGAGAGATTATTTTTCTTAGTAAAATTGTACTTTGTTCGCAAGTTATGGATATTAATTGTGTGAACTTGAAGCTTTATAGCGATATGGAAGAAATATCTAAAAAGATAATTTTTAGGTATGAAAAATTAACAAATGAAAATTTAATCAATAACTCCTTTGTAAAAATATTGAGTAATCATTTATATGCTACATTCTTCAGAGTTAAGTTTAATATGCCTTACGTATCAAATGAGGTCGATGAAATTAAAAAGAAATATCCAAAACTAATTCAATTTACATCTATTGCTTGTGAACCCTTAGAAGTATATTTAGACGTACCGATTCCTGAAAACGAAATAGCGTTAATTTGTTTGTATTTTGGTTCTGGAGAAGATAATGAATATTCTAATATTGGTGAGAGTGACAGAATTCAAAAAGCGGCTCAGTCAGAAGTACTTTTGGTTTGCTCAAGTGGTATAGGAACGTCAGAAATGCTGTATTCTGAATTGAGCAAAAAGTATCCGTTGATAAATTTTTCTATGCCACTTGAAATTAAAGACTTAGACATGATTTTTAAAATAAAATATCAATCAAAATTAATCATTAGTACGGCCTCCATTGAAGAAAATAGATATCCCATTCCTACAATAAAAGTAAAAGCAATACTGACCAAACATGATCAAATTGTAATTGAAGATGAGTTTAGAAAGTATTTGCCTTTAAAGATTGAACATAATACTGATGTCATAAGTCATTTGATGAGTATAATTGGCGACTATGCGAATATTACAGATCCAGCACATTTAAGAGAAAGCTTAGATGGATTTTTATATCCAAGCGAAGATATAAAGAAAGCCAATTTAAATAAGCCTTCTCTGAGGGAGTTACTTACCATTCAGAATATTAAAATAATGCATACAACCGATAAGACCGATTGGACCGACGTTTTACACACTGGCTGCTTGATGTTGAATCAACGTAATGTGATTGATTCACACTATGAAAACGAAATTATAAAATTAGTGAAAAAATATGGACCGTATATGCTTATATCTGATGATATTTTTCTGGCTCACGCCTCTCCAAAGGAAGGCAGTAAAAAAGTTGGTATATCAATGGTCTTGTTAGATAATCCTGTCACGGTAAATGCAAAAGGACAGAGGGTTGAAATTAGATGCATGTTTGTTTTAGCACCTGGTCTAAACCATGAACACGACCGTGTTCTTGAAGAACTCATTAGTATCGTTCGTAATACAAAAAAATTCAATCAAGTTTTGAACTCGAAAGATAAAAATAAAATTAGAAGGTTAATGTTTTGAGTGTCGAAGTATCAAATGGGAGGAAATAACAAAATGTTAGATTCATTGAAAGAGTATGTCTACAAACAAAATATGCGTTTACCGAAATTAAATCTTGTTAATTTTACATGGGGAAATGTCTCAGCAGTAGATAGAGAACATAAACTATTTGTAATAAAGCCGTCAGGTGTTGATTACGAAAAAATGGGTCCAAGTGACATGGTTGTGTGTGATTTTGACGGTAATGTTGTTGAGGGTAAATTAAACCCTTCAAGTGATACTCCAACACATGCATATTTGTATAGTCACTTCGATAAAATAGGGGGAATTGTGCATACGCATTCACCATGGGCGGTTTCTTTTGCACAGTCAGGAATGGATATTCCCGCTCTTGGAACGACGCACGCTGATACTTTCTATGGTTCAGTGCCAGTATCTGACGCCTTAACTAAGGAAGAGATAGAATCAGCGTATGAATATAATACCGGTAGGGTCATTACTAGGACATTTAAAGAAAGGAATATCGATTATATGGCTGTTCCGGCAGTTCTTGTTCGTCAACACGGTCCTTTCACATGGGGAGTAACTGCAGAGAAAGCTGTTTATAATGCTAAGGTTTTGGAAATAGTCGCTGAAATGGATTATGCATACCATGCAATTAACTAGAAAAGATTGTAAAGTTCCTCAGTATTTGTTGGATAAACATTATTATCGTAAACATGGAAGCAGTGCATACTATGGACAAAAAAATAATCAATAAATTGAAATAGTAAGAGAGATACACATTTGGAATGCTAAAGTGTCTCTCTTTTTTATTTGGGAAACATAAAATAAGTTTATGAATTTTATATGACTTATACCACTTCTTAAAATACATAAAACTGTCGTAAAAATCATAAAGAAACGGTATATAATCATATAGGCCGATTGAAAGCGGATACACATGATTATATGATTGTCTTGTAAAGAGAAATCATATAGATATTTGGAGGCACAGTTCGATGGCTAAAAAAATTAATGAAGTTACAAAGGAAAGTTGGATTTTAAATACATTTCCAGAATGGGGTACATGGCTAAACGAAGAGATTGCTAATACAAAAGTTAAACCTAATACATTCAAAATGTGGTGGTTAGGGTGTACAGGTATTTGGTTAAAGACTGCTGAAGATACAAATATTCTGGTAGATATGTGGTGTGGAACAGGTAAGAGAACACATGGTAACGGTATGATGCGTAAGGGACATCAAATGCAACGTATGAGTGGTGTTCAAAAAATGCAGCCAAATCTTAGAAATCAACCATTTGTAATTGATCCATTTGAAATTAAGGATGTTGATGCTTTGTTTGTAAGTCATATTCATTCAGATCATTTGGATATCAATACAGCTGCAGCTGTGAATCAAAATTGTCCTAAGGCCAAATTCTATGGTCCCGAACAAGTAGTTAAAATTTGGCAAGGATGGGGTGTTCCAGCAGAAAAGACAGTTGTTGTAAAACCAGGAGACGAAGTTAAAATTGGAGAAACAACAGTTAAGGTTCTAGAAGGTTTTGATAGAACTGCATTGGTAACAGAAGATGATCCCAATGTAAAACTAAAGGGTAAGATGCCTCAAGATATGAATAAAATTGCTGTTAACTATTTATTTGAAACAACTGGTGGAAACCTATATCATGCAGCAGATTCTCATTATTCAAACATGTTTGCTAAACACGGGAATGAAAATCATGTTGATGTTGCTTTAGGTGCATATGGCGAAAATCCAAGAGGTATTACAGACAAATTGACATCTTCGGATATTTTAAGAATGGCCGAATCATTAAAAACCAAAGTTATTATTCCCGTTCATTATGATATTTGGACAAACTTCATGACAGATCCTAAAGAAATTATTGATTTATGGAAGTTCAGAAAAGATCGTTTGCAATATAAATTCAAACCATTCATTTGGCAAGTTGGTGGTCAATTCACATATCCAGATGACAAGGACAGAATGGAATTCAACTATGATCGCGGATTCTCAGATACTTTCTCGATTGACAATGATACACCATTCCCATCATTCCTATAGAAATATAAAGAAATGCGGTGCATAAAATATGATGTTAGAAGAAATGCTAAATAAGGACTTAGTTGAAATCACTGATAAAGAACCAAATGATTGGCAAGATGCATTAAAAATTGCGTCGAAGAAGTTAGTTGAGCATAACTATATTAAAGAAGGCTATATTGACGAAATTATTCAGAATGTTAAAGATAATGGACCGTATATAGTCATTGTTCCAGGAGTTGCAATGCCACATGCCAACGCAAAGAGCGACAATGTATTAGGTACAGCAATTGGATTTACTAAATTTAATAAGTCTGTATATTTTGGACCAGAATCTAATGCAAAGTTATTTTTTACCTTAGCTGCAAAAGACCCAAAGGAACATTTGAATAACATCGGTGAATTATCAGATATGTTAATGACAGATGGTTTAATTGATAAATTAATGGATATTCAAACTGTTGATGATTTAAAGAAAATAATTGGATCAGATTAAAGAAGACGGGTGAATAGGATGGATAATTTCTTAGATATTCTTTTGAAAATATGGGATTACTTCGCAACTAATATCTTAACTCAGCCAGCTTATATGATAGGTTTCATTGTTTTACTTGGTTATATCCTTGAAAAGAAACCCATTTATGAATCCATTGCGGGATTTATGAAGGCTGTTATTGGATATATGATTTTAATGGTTGGTTCTGGTGGTTTGGTTAATAGTTTTAGACCCATTTTAGCAGGATTGAAAACAAGATTTCATTTAACTGCGACAGTTATTGATCCATATTTTGGACAAAATGCTGTTACAGAGGGGGTTGTGAAAACTTTTGGTAGAACCTTCGGAGACGTTATGTTATTACTTCTTTTTGCCTTCGTATTTAATATTTTGTTGGTCAGATTCCAGAAATTTACAAAATTACGTTCTGTTTTTACAACAGGTAATGTGCAGGTTCAACAAGCTGCTACTGCGTTTTGGCTTTTGTTATTCTGTTTCCCACAAATGGGAAGGATTGAAGTTCTTTTAGTAATGGGTGTAATCCTTGGATTGTATTGGGCAGTGGGTTCAAATATGACAATCAGATATACACAAGATTTGACTGACGGTGGAGGATTTGCTGTTGCACATCAACAAATGTTTGGTATTGCTTTAGTATCATGGTTATCAGACAAGATAAAAAAACACGATGAAAAGAATCATAAAGAGCCAAAACGATTGGAGGATATTGAATTACCAGGATTTTTAAAGATTTTTAACGAAAACATGGTTGCAACAGGTATTTTGATGTTATTCTTCTTCGGAATTATTATGTTGGTTCTAGGTCGTCCTTACTTTAATGAAATATATGCATCAACTAAAGGCGCTTCAGGTTTAGCGCCTGATGGGAGTTTCTTCTTCTATATTTTAACAACATCATTAGGATTTGCTGTTAACCTTGCAATTCTACAATTAGGTGTCCGTACCTTCGTTGGAGAATTAACAGAGAGCTTTAGCGGTATTTCTGATAAATTATTACCGGGCTCAGTACCTGGTATTGACGTTGCAGCTACATTTGCTTTTGGTGAACCCAATGCTGTAACAATTGGATTTTTATTCGGTGCTTTAGGCCAATTCCTAATGATTGGTGCCTTAATAGTCTTACATTCTCCAACAATTATTATTGCAGGATTTATTCCATTATTCTTTGATAATGCTGCATTCGGTGTTTATGCTAATAAACGTGCGGGTGCTAAAGCTGCGATGATCTTGCCATTTTTCAGTGGATTAATTCAAGTTGGCGGAGCAGCATTGATAGCAAGCTGGGTTGGATTATCTAAGTTTGGTGGATATTTAGGTATGTTCGATTGGGATACCTTGTGGCCAATCTTCACTGCAATTATGAAATTCTTAGGAATTGCAGGTATTGTTGTAGTGGTTATTATTTTGGTAGTTATTCCACAGTTAGAATACCGTAAAGATCCAAAGAATTATTTTTTGATGGTAACAGATTATGATAAATATAAAGAAAGTGTAAATAAAAAGTAAATTAATTACATTTGGAGGTTTATTATGAAAATTTTAGTATCTTGCGCAAATGGATCGGGTACAAGTTTGATGATGATGAGAAGTGTAAAGAAAGCTTTTGAAAGATTAAATATTCCTATTACAAATATTGAACATACAAGTATCGCGGAAGGAACAAGTACGGCAAAGCAGTATGATGTTGTATTTACACCAATGAATTTTGTAAATATGTTTGATGATGCTAAGTCCAAAGGGGTAGTGGTTGTCGGTGTCAAAAATGTTCTTAGTGATAAAGAAATAGAACAACGTGTTCGTGAAGAAACAGAATTTGTTAAATAGGACGGGTAATATATGATTATGAAACCAAATTTACAAGTAGCATTAGATAATAATACTTTGGAAAGTGCTTTGTCTGACGTTAGAGAAGTAGGTAAAATTGTAGATATTGTTGAAGCCGGAACAATTCTTATTCTCCAGGAAGGAACAAAAGCTGTTAAATCATTGAAAGCCCTGTTTCCAAATAAGATTGTTATTGCTGATACAAAATGTGCTGATGCCGGAGGAACAGTTGCGAAGAATATGTCGGAGGCTGGTGCTAATTGGATGACATGTATCTGTTCAGCAACTATCCCAACAATGGAAGCAGCTAATAAAGAGATTGAAGAAATCCAGGTTGAGCTATATGGTAATTGGACAAAAGAAGATGCTCAAAAATGGTTAGACGCAGGAATTTCGCAAGCAATATATCATCAAAGTAGAGACGCCTTGCTTTCTGGTGAAACTTGGGGCAAAAAGGATCTTGATAAAGTTAAAATGCTTATTGATATGGGATTTAGAGTTTCAGTTACTGGCGGCTTGACAGTGGATACTTTGAAATTATTTAGTGGTGTTGATGTTTACACATTCATCGCAGGACGGGCTATTACAAAAGCAGATGATCCAGCTAAAGCAGCGACTGATCTTCAAAACGAAATTAAGCGTATATGGTGTTAAAAAAGATTAGTTTGAGGATGATTGTATGAAAAATTCATTAATTAATGTGCAGGAAAGAAGAAGTCAGCTCCTTGATATAGTTAATAAATACCAATCAGTAACAGTAGAAAAACTGGCGGAAGAGTTAGCAGTCTCTGAAGTTACTATTCGAAGAGACCTAAAAGTGTTATCGGAAATGGGAGTAGTCGATTGGCGCAGTGGTTTAGCAACTGCCATAAATGGGAAAATGTTACCTTCAGATACAGGCGATGTAAAAATTGGTAGCAGAGTGGACCAAATAAAAATGAAAATAGCTGCAGCAGTTCCCAGTTTTATCACAGAATCTAGTACTATTTTTGTTAATTCCAGTACGCTTTGCTGGATGGCTGTTAATCAACTGGCATCAAAGAGATTAACTATTATTACAAATAATGCACATGCAACTGAATCAGTACATCATCCTGAAACGATAATAATTTTGACTGGTGGAGAGATTCGATATCCAAAAGAATCATTAGTAGGTGGAGTAGCCATCGAATTACTATCGAGCATGCAATCTGATTATACTATTATAGGTATTGACGGGATAAGTGAGAGTGGTGGGTTAACAACACAGAATCTATATGAATCACAAGTAAATGCAACGATGGTTAAACGTACAAAGAAAAAAGTTATTTGTTTAGCTGATTATCGCAAAGTTGGCGTCACAAGTAATTATCACGTTGCTGATATTGATGATATAGATATCTTAATTACTGATAGTTTTGCTAATGAAAAGGTTATTAAATCTCTCCGTAAACGCGGAATTCAAGTTGTTCAAATTCAACTTGGTCAGTAGGAGATGTAGTAATGAATTCTCTAGGTATATATGAAAAAGCATTGCCCAAAGATTTAAGTTGGCATGATCGGTTGGAATTAGTCCATAACTTGGGATTTAATTTCTTAGAGTTATCCATTGATGAAAGTGATGAACGGCTGAAACGATTGGATTGGACTAAACAACAACGTGAAGAAGTGAGAAATGCCATTTGGGATACTGAAACAAGAATACATACAATTATGTTAAGTGGTCACAGAAGATTTCCATTAGGCTCGTACGATTCAGATGTTAGAGAGAAATCATTAGAAATGTTGTATAAAGCTGTAGATTTGGCCGTTGATTTAGGAGTTAGAAATATCCAAATGGCAGGATATGATGTTTATTATGATGAAAAGAGTATCGAATCCCGTGAGTATTATATGGAAAATTTAAAAAAGTGTGTTGAATATGCTTCTGGACATGAAGTTATGCTAGATATTGAAACTATGGACGACCCTTTTTTAAATTCAATATCAAAAGTAACACGGATTAAGAAGGAGATTCATAGTCCATGGCTGCAAGCTTATCCAGACTTGGGTAATATTACCGCTTGGCCACAAAACAATATTGGTGATGACTTGGAAGATAATATAGATTCCATTGCAGCTATTCATTTAAAGGATACATTGCCAGTAACCAGGACATCTAAAGGACAATTTAAAAACGTTCCTTTTGGTGATGGAACAGTTGACTTTAAAGGATGCTTATCAGAGCTAAAGAGGTTAGATTATAATGGTGCTTATACAATTGAGATGTGGAGTGAAAGCTCTGACAATCCTATTGCACAGGTTCAACAGGCTAAGAACTTCTTTGATAGTATCTTTAAAGAAATTGGAATAAATCAGGAGGCTGTCGAATGCTTGAAGAATTAAAGGAAAAGGTTTATAAGGCTAATATGCAGCTACCCAAACTTGGATTAGTGACATTTACATGGGGAAATGTCTCAGGTATTGATCGTGAAAAAGGTCTTTTTGTAATCAAACCATCAGGTGTCGATTATGAAACATTGACTCCTGATGATATGGTGGTCATTAATTTAAAGGGTGAAGTAGTGGAAGGAAAATTGAATCCATCGAGTGATACACCAACACATACAGTTCTTTATAATGAATTTCCCAATATTGGTGGAATTGTTCATACGCATTCACCTTGGGCAGTTTCATTTGCTGAAGCTGGATTAGATTTGCCAGCGTTAGGAACAACGCATGCGGATACCTTTTATGGAGATGTACCAGTTTCAGATGCCTTAACTGAAAAGGAAATTAAACAGGATTATGAGAAAAATACTGGGGATGTAATTGTTAGAACTTTTAAAGAACGTAATATTGATCCCGATGCAGTTCCTGGGGTTCTAGTAAGACAGCATGGACCGTTTACTTGGGGCGCAACACCAAAAAAGGCGGTATACAATGCTAAAGTTATGGAAGTTGTTGCTGAAATGGATTATCACGCTTTACAATTAACGCGGGATGATATCCGAGTTCCACAGTATCTTTTGGATAAGCATTATTATAGGAAACATGGTAAGAATGCTTACTATGGTCAAAAGTAAATAAGGTAATAAAGTATGAGCAGGATATAGTAAAAAAATAGCTCTGATTAAATCAAAATTGGTTTAATCAGAGCTATTTTGCTGTGGGTGCAATGAAGATGAAAAAACAATTGATGAATTCCGTTATTATTTGAAATTCTCAATGTCCTTTTTACTTGGAATTAGGAATGTTCCTTCTACCCCCATTGTTGTGTATATGAAAATAAATTACTTTTTGTTCAAATATGACCAGCTATCGATTGGCGTTCGATCGTCTTGCAATTGAACAGCATCTGTATTGTAGAGGTCAGTTGTTGATTTGTCACCGTTTTTGGAATACAGACTAGTTGACTTGCTACCTAGGGTTTTGCGAAGATTTTCCATTTGTTGAACTTGGTTTTGATATGAATAATTGGCAGGATTGACTGGGGTAAAGCCTGCTGGTGTGTAAAAACGTAATAAATTCTTGTTGTTGATATTATCAGAAGTTTTTAGTTTCAAGTCGACTTCTTGAGACCATTTATCAACTTTGTTCAACAATTCTGGATTGTCACGAAGATCAATTTGTTCACCGGTATCATTGGCGTAGACCTGAGTTTTAGAACCGCCATTGCGATAGACCGTATAGTTTGGAGTAATAAAGTCACGGTTTCTAAAAGTTACGATCTTGCTATGTTGATTTGAAAATAGGTCGGTTCCCAATTGAACATATTGTTTAGTATTTACGCCCGCTAAATGCAAAATAGTTGGCTGAACATCAATTTCTCCACCATAAGTGTGATTAATTCCACCTTTGAGTCCATCCATGTGAATCATGAACGGTACACGTTGCATTTGAGTTTCATTAAATTTAGTCCAAGTTTTTGGTGACTTGCCAATCATGCTGGAAAGGTCTTTATGTTGTTCACTGTTGAGGCCGTAATGATCGCCGTATAGTACGACCATCGTATTCTTATCTAGGCCAGAGGCTTTGAGATAGTTGAAGAATTCCTCGACTGACTTATCTAAATAATGAGCAGTTTTAAAATAGGCGTTGACGCGAGGATTAACGTTATCAGATGTTTGAAAATCTCCATTATCCTCATCGGAGAATTGATATTGAACATGGTTGGTAATTGTTAAGAATTTAGTGTAGAACGGCTGTTGCATTTGCTCAAGATACTTGACTCCTTCAGCAAAAAGCAGTTTATCTTTAACACCGTAGCCATTGAGCGACAAGGTGTCAGGGTTCTTGGTGTCGTAATAGCTTTCATCGAAGAAATAGTTATAACCCATGTTCTTATATGTGATATTTCGACCCCAGAAACTGCCGATATTACCATGGAAGACGGCACTAGTATAACCTTTTTGTTGCTGCAAGATGGCCGGAACTGATTGGAAGGTGTTGTCTCCACCTAATTTTTGGAAAAAGGAACCTTCAGACAGTCCGAAGAGGCCAGATTCCAACATCGTTTCAGCGTCACTAGTTCTTCCACCACCAACTTCATTGAAGAAGTTATCGAAAGAAACTGTATTTTGATCATTGTAGAGACTATTTAGAAATGGAGTAACTTCTTGACCATTGATTTTCATTCCAATCAAAAACTGTTCAAAACTTTCCAAGTGGATCACAATAATATTTTTACCACTGGCCTTGCCAAAGTAGTCCGAATTGGGAGCTGCATAGTGATTGTGTGTGTAATCTAGGACTGAATCGATCTCAGTTTCTGTTGCACTAGAACGAACTTGATTATTTTGAATCGAACGGACAGAATCATAAGCTAGAAAACTGTTGATCCCGATATATTTTACGATGTATGAGTGGTCAAAAGTTTTTCCCAACAACTGGGGACGATTGGATTCTGAACCAGCTAAGTCGGCTGCAAAAAGGGCGATTCCAAGACATGTTGTGGCTAAGGCATTAACTTTTCGAAATGGCCGTTTATCAATCTTGATGAAATGGATGGCAAATAAAATAATAATGACGACCAAATCAATGAAGTAAAATAAATCTCCTAACTGCATAGCACCGGCGGTACTTTTTCCAAGTCCTTTAGCAACTTTCGAGACACCAGTAATGATACTTATCGATAAGAAATCGGCGTTTTCGCGAAAGTACAGTACATTGGAATAGATAAAGAGCGTATCGGCAATATATATAATTCCCATCATAATGTAAGACAGTTTTGGCTTGTTAAAATAAAGTGCTAAGCTCAGGAGCAAAACTGTTGTAGCAAAGGGATTGACGATGACAAAAAAGTATTGCCACAAATTATTCATTGTCAATGTGAAGCCTGTAAAATAGGCTAAAACTGACTTATACCATAAACAAAGCGCCAATAAAGCTAAAAATCCGAGTCTCGTGTTTAGGATGGATTGAATTTTTTTCATTTTTTTCCTCATAAATAAATTAGTTCACCGGTTAATGATACGTTATTTGAACAAATAAAAAAAGACTGGCTACCTTTTCAGGCGCTGATCTGAACCCTTAAGTTTGGACATTTAATTATGTTGCTTTTAGAACGGAAAGTTCTCGGTGATTTACTGGTGACTTTCCGTTTAGTTTTGTCTTGGTACGTCTATATCCATATTTCTTTGTGTATTTTGGATCAGATTGTCTAATCTCATCCATTGCTTGAATGATTTTTATCGTAATCAAATACGCGTCCCTTATGAGTCCGTGCGTAATAATATGTATTTCTAGGTATTGAGATAGCTTTCAAAACAACCTTAATTGGAACTTGAAATAATTGCCTTAAATCAGTGGCTATTTTGGAGATTTCTTTTGTGCTGATTTTTTCTGAGCTAAGGGATCTATTTTTTTAAGAATTCATTTTGAACTTTCAATATAGTATTCTCTTGCTTAAGTCTCTTGATTCCTTCGGTTTATTATTTCAACTTTGAACTGAATAGAATAATTTAAATCCATCTTACGTGATTCAAGTCCTTTAATTCCAGTTAATTCAAAATTATGAACCCAATTAAGGATGGTACTCTCTTGAGTGATTCCATGTTTTTTCGCCAATGTTGTGGTTAAGTATTCAGTTACCATTTTGATTTTAAAATCTAAATTAAATTTGACCATAAGAAAAACCCCTTAGTTTGGTTTGTGTCCAAACTAAGAGGTTCACTTCATGACAGTCTTTGGAGAAAAGATTTTGTTATTTAGTTGTATCGTTTTCACCTTTTAAAATGCTGGACCAACTATCGATTACAGTCCGATCGCCGTTTAATTCCGGTGCATCAGTATTATAAAGGTTGGTTGTCGACTTATTGCCGTTCTTCGAATAGACACTAGTTGATTTTAATCCAAGTGAATTTCGAGTCTGAACCAGTTTTTGAATTTCATTTTGATAACTGTAATCTTTTGAATCGATTGGTGTAAACCCAGTTGGGGTATAGAAACGTAGTAAATTTTTGTTATTGATTGTATCGGACATCTTTAGTTTTTGATTGACCATATCTTGCCACTTAGCCACCTTTTTCTTCAATTGCGGGTCCGAATCTAAGTCAATCAGCTCACCAGTACTATTCTTGTAGACTTCAGGGTTGCCATCGCTATCTTTTAGTACTGTATAGTTTGGTGTGATGAAGTTTTTGTTGCGGAAGGCCACGACTTGGCTGTGCTGCTTGGATAATAGGTCACTGCCAAGTTGAACATATTGACTTGTGTTGATTCCCGCTAAATGTAAGATCGTTGGTAAGACATCGATCTCGCCACCGTAAGTGTGATTGATACCGCCTTTAAGTCCTTTCATGTGAATCATAAAAGGAACCTTTTGCATTTGCGAATCATTGAAGTCTGTCCAGCTACTATTGTCTACGCCTAATAATGGTGCTAAAGCGGTATTTTGACTGTCTGAGAGTCCGTAATGATCACCATAGAGGATTATCATAGAGTTATCATAAATGCCGCTAGACTTGAGATAATCGAAGAACTCTTTCAAGGCGTTATCGAGATAGTGCGCCGTTACAAAGTAGTTATTGACAGCACTATTATCGGTATTAGGAGCTTGGAATCCATCGTTATCCTCATCTGGCAATTGGAATGGGTAGTGATTAGTGACGGTGATGAATTTAGCATAGAAAGGTTGTTGCAACTGTTCGAGATATTTGACACTTTCAGAGAGCATCAATTTATCTTTCATACCATATTCCAAGCTAGAATCATCAGTCTTGTTAAAATAACTGGAATCAAAGAAATAATTGTAACCCATATTCTTATAAACATTGTCACGATTCCAGAAACTGCCTATATTTCCATGGAAAACAGCACTAGTGTAGCCTTGTTTTTGACCCAGGATTGCTGGAGCCGCTTGGAAGGTGTTGTCGCTGCCGAGTTTTGAGAAAAGTGAACCTTCGGGCAAACCGAACAAGCCCGTTTCTAGCATATTTTCGGCATCTGATGTCTTTCCTTGACCGACTTCATGATAAAAATTATCAAATGACATGGTATTTTTATCGTTATAAAGACTGTTTAAAAATGGAGTGACTTCTTGACCGTCGACTTTATCATTGATCAGGAATTGTTGAAAACTTTCTAAATGGATGATGATGATATTTTTGCCCTTGGCTTTGCCAAAATAGGCTGGATTGGGCTTAGCATAATTTTGCTTGATGTAAGTAAGCACGTCATCCATGTCAGTACCGACGGCTTCTGAACGGACCTGATTGTTTTGGACTGTTTTGATTGAATCGTAAGTTAAAAATGTATTCAGTCCTAAGTACTTTACAATGTAAGCTCGATCAAAAGTTCGTCCTAACAACTGGGGACGGTTGCTCTCGGCAAGTGTCAAATTAAAAGAGAACAAGAAAATCCCCAAAAAAGTGGTCGCAATTGCGGTCAATTTTCGCATAGGACGTTGATCTAACTTGATAAAACCAGTTAAAAATAACACCCCAATGATGATGAAATCCAGACCATAAATAACATCGTGGACTTGCATCATATTGGCGGCACTGCCACCCAGACCTTTAGAAACCTTCGAGACTCCAGCAATCGTATTGAAAGATAAAAAGTCGCTGAATTCACGATAATAAAGAATATTGCCATAAAGCAAAAGTGATTCTAAAAAGTAAATTACACCCATAACGATGTAAGAAATTTTAGCACGGTTGATGTATAACGATAGACTCAATAAAATAACTGCTGTAGCGATAGGATTAAGGATCAAGATCAAATGTTGTAACGGGTCCGAAACGCCTAATGAAAAATCGAGATAGTAGGCGATGACCGTTTTGATCCAGAGGAAAAAGATTAGAAGACCCATGAAACCTAGTCTTTTGCTCAAAATACTTTTAAATTTATTCATAGAAAATCCCTTGTTTATAAAAATTCTTTAATAATTCTGTAGAAAAGCTAAATAAATTGCTTAATTGTTAGTATAATACGTTATAGGTAAAAAGTGGGAAAGAATGAGTGAAATGATATTTTTAGGACCGTTATACAATTACATATATCAACTATATGCAATGAAAATCAATCATTTTCCATTGATTCGGCTTTCCTTTTATGCTGTTGATAAAGCAATATTATATACCTTATTTTTTATTATCCTAAGGGTTGTATGGGTAAAAATTAAGCACAAAAAAACACATCCAAGCCGAGAAATCGGTTTAGTGGCTTTTGTGTTTTACGTGCTCCTGCTTTTTGCTTTGACAGTTTTTCGGGATGGCTATTTCATTTGGCAATTCAAATTTTATTTCCATCGACCATTATCCGAAATTAATATAGTTCCACTCGTTGAAACCTTTAAATTATCAAAAGGGCAATCGTTAGTAGACTTTTTTTATAATTTATATGGTAATATTGTGTGGTTCGTTCCGATGGGAGTATTTATTCCGGCATTGACCAAACGAAAACTTGGTTTTTCCCAAGTGGTTTTGATCGGTGCTTTGATTTCAACCTCGATTGAAGCTCTGCAGTTCATTTTGAACACTGGAGTAACAGATATTGATGATGTAATCTTTAATACTCTCGGTGCGGCGGTCGGATATTTGGTATATTTTGTTGGAAAATGGATAAAAAGTTCCAGAAAAGTTTGAAATTTTCTTCGAAAATGATTAATATAGTTTTGACGATATATATGGAGGAGAGAAAATGACACAAATTAAATTTGATGATTCAAAATTAGGCAAGTTTGTTCATGAGAACGAACTTGGCGAGATGCAAGCACTTGTTACTGCTGCTGATGACGAACTACGTAAGGGTACTGGTGCCGGTGCTGACTTCCGTGGTTTCATCGACTTGCCTGTTAATTATGACAAGGATGAATTCGCTCGCATTAAAAAAGCTGCTAAAAAGATCCAATCTGATTCAGAAGTATTTATCGGAATTGGTATTGGTGGCTCATACTTAGGTGCACGTGCTGCAATCGATTTTCTAAGTTCATCATTCTACAATGTTAAAAATGAAAAAGATGTTCCCGAAGTTTACTTCTGTGGTAACTCAATTTCTCCTAACTACATTGCTGACTTACTAGAAGTTATCGGTGACCGTGACTTCAGTATCAACGTAATTTCAAAATCAGGTACAACAACAGAACCTTCAATCGCTTTCCGTATTTTGAAAGCTAAGTTGATTGAAAAGTATGGTGTTGATGGTGCTAAAGGCCGTATCTATGCTACAACAGATCGTGCTAAGGGTGCTTTGAAGACTGAATCAGATGCAGAAGGCTACGAAGAATTCGTTGTTCCTGATGATATCGGTGGTCGTTTCTCAGTTCTTACAGCTGTTGGTCTATTGCCAATCGCCGTTGCTGGTATCGACATCGACAAGTTGATGGAAGGTGCTGCTCAATCACGTGAAGACTACTCATCAGCTGATCTTACAAAGAACGATGCTTACAAGTACGCTGCTTTGAGAAATATCTTGTACCGTAAAGGTTACACAACAGAATTGCTAGAAAACTACGAACCAAACGTTCAATACTTTGGTGAATGGTGGAAGCAATTGATGGGTGAATCTGAAGGTAAAGATCAAAAAGGTATCTACCCATCATCAGCTAACTTCTCAACTGACTTGCACTCACTAGGTCAATATATCCAAGAAGGCCGTCGTAACTTGATGGAAACTGTTGTCTTGATCGACACACCAAGACATGACGTTACAATTCCTGCCGAAAAAGATAATCTTGACGGTTTGAAGTACTTGGAAAACAAGTCAATGGACTATGTAAACAAGAAAGCTTACGAAGGTGTTGTGCTTGCACATACTGACGGTGGTGTTCCTGTTATGTCAGTTCATATCGAAAAACAAGATGCCTATAACTTAGGTTACTTGATGTACTTCTTCGAAATTGCTGTTGGTATTTCTGGTTACTTGAATGGTATCAACCCATTCAACCAACCAGGTGTTGAAGCATATAAGAAGAACATGTTCGCATTGCTAGGTCGTCCTGGTTATGAAGAACTTGGCGAAGAATTAAACAAGAGACTATAATTTTTAACTAAAAAAGTCATTTCTGAAATTCAGTAGAATTTTGGAAATGGCTTTTTTGTCGTTACTGGAGATGTTTTCGCTCAGATGTAGCAAGCGAATGCAGAATGCCCCTACTTGACGATGATTTAAAACTAAAACAATAGGGCTGATTAGCATCAGTCCTATTGTTTACTCTTTTGTATAAACGATTTCATGCAATAAACCGAATTTAGTCTGTTCGGCAATCCGATCAGCTGTTTCCTGAAAACCATACATTTCAAAAAAGGCTCGAGCAGATAGATTATTTTTCAATACAATTAAATTAAGTGAATCATAGTCCTTAGACAAAATATCTAAAGCGCTTTGAAATAGTTTTTGACCGATCCCTTGATGTTGAAATTTAGGCAAAACGTAAAATGAATAAATTTCACCAAAGCCGTAATATTTTTGTCTACGAGCGGGCCCAAAGGTACAGACACCAATGGTTTTTTGGTTGTCAGTGGCGATTAAAGTATTGTTCCATCTAGTCTTAGGATTCCAGGTCGTTTTCAGATCTAATTGATCCAAGAGCAATTCAGGAACTAAACCATGGTAGGAATAACGCCAAGTTTGATAGTAGACTTGTTTGATGGCTTCAAAATCAGAACTTCTATTTGTTCTTGATATTTTAATCGAATCAATCATATTAATCACGACTTTCAACCGAGCTGTTTTCAGCAGCAAAGACACCTAATTTACCAAAGACTAAACCAAGCACGAACCCGGCAAGGGTTAATGTGACCCAACCGAGGCCTTGGCTAGCCATTGGCACGTATTGATGATAGAAGTTCAAGGCAGCTTTAACAACGGCTAAATTAGTTACAGCAGCGGGTGAAGTATTTAACATGTCAAAGATAGCAGGTAAAACGGTAAACGCAATTGTCATTTTATAAACGACCCCTGCATATGGTTTGGCATGGACAGTCAATGATACCAGGATCAAGGCAAGTGAAAGTGGGTAGAGGAGCATAAGGACTGGCAATGACCATGCGATGATATTATCAAGTCCAGCGTTGGCAACTACGAATGAAAGAACGGTGGTAGTTCTTAACCAAGCTAAGTAGCTAACTTTAGGGAACAATTTGTGGAAATCTTGTGCGAATGAAGCAACGAGTCCCATTGCAGTTGTGAAGACTCCTAGAGTGACAAGAACGCCTAAGAAGGCAGCTCCAAAGTTACCAAAGTAGTAATTGACGATTTGTGATAAAGCAACGCCGCCGTTAGCAGAGAGAGTTAATTTGCTCAAACTGAAAGCACCTAATAAAACTAATCCAAAATAGACCAATACTTCTAAGGCGATACTCAAAGATCCGGCTTTAGCAGTTAAACCAGATAATTCTCTATCTTTGTATCCTAAATCTTTAACAGCGTGAACAAAGGTAACACTTAAGGCTAATAGCGCAACGGCATCAATAGTGTTGTAACCTTCAAGCAAACCACTGACGGTGGAATTAGTTTGATAAGCTTGAGTTGGCATATGGTTCAAGCCACCCATGGGATGTAAGAAAGCAGCCACAAAGACTACGGCCAATAATACTAAGAAAATCGTATTGAGATATTTTCCAACGTATTTTAATAAGCGATTTTGATGAACGGTCAAAATATAAGCTAGAGCAAAGAATGCAGCCGTAAATAAAAACATCCCGACGGTGTCATATTTTTTAGGCAAAAATGGTTGAACGGCCATTTGAAAAGCTGTCGCTGCAGTACGCGGAGTACCAAAGAAAGGTCCGATAGTTAAGTGGACTAAAACTAAAAACAATGCGGCATAGAATTTTCCAACTGGTCTAGCTAAATCGTATAAACCGTCACTCTTAGTAACGACAACTGCCAAAATGGCTAATAAAGGGAAAAGCGAACCAGAAATTGCGAATCCAAAAGCGGCCGAAAGCCAGTTATTACCAGCTAATTGGCCTAAATGAACTGGAAAAATCAAATTTCCAGAACCAAAGAACATTCCAAAAATTAATGAACTAACTACTAGTAAATGAAGTACCTGTTTCTTATTTGTATTTTTTCCTGATAAATCGTAATTGTCTTCCATAAAAAATCCTCCTAAAAATGGTGTTTCTAATCTGTGTAATGCCACTAATGTCAGAATCCATTTTTAACCACCTCACTTTTTCTTAAAAAACGTAACGAATAACCTCTAAGTTTTGAATGAGAAACATAAGTATTCTTCAACCCTTGCTAATAAAAAAGAGATAAAAAAAGCCCTCTTCCAGCTAAGGAAAAGGGCTCGAGTCGAACGGTACCACCTTTTTTGAGTATTCAAAGAACACTCGCTCGTTTAACAGACAAAGAATCTATCTGCTAGCCAAATAATGGTGGCAACCACGGTAACCTACATTTCGGAACCGAACTCAGAAATGATTTTCGAAATTCTCTTGACGATCACTTTCCACTCGACGTGACTCACTAAGCGTACTTGAGATTTCTACTTTTTTCTTCAACGTTTTATTGGTTCGTATTATAGTCATCTAAATTTTAAAAAGCAAGAGTATTTTTAATCAAATTACATTTTTTATAATTTATGTGGTGTCCGATTGAGAAAATGTTTGGCGCCGTCGATCACGTGAAAATAAGTTGCTAAGCTAAACATGTCAGGATTGAGACTCCGTAAAAATGGCCACTCACGTAGCGAACCTTTAAATAAAGAATTGTTTTGTTCGATAAATTTCTTGCTGACCATTTGCGGTTGGTCCATGAAGAGACCAGATTGATACAAATAGTTTGAATAATCAAAGAAATATTTAGCAGTACGTTGTTCGCCAATGTTATTTCTTAAAATCTTTGTCCGATCACCGATGAAACCTAGTGAGTTGCGGACAACTTGGCGGCTATTGTCGGATTTAGACAAATAAGCAAAGAGCTCTTCAAAGAAATGTTGATAAGCATGAATCTCACCACTACTCAAATAGGCTCGGGGATGATTCTTGAAAGGATATTTCCAATTGTTAAGATTGTATTCCCATTTTTGACCGATCCAAATTGTGAACGGTAATTCGTAGAAAACCTGCGTCATATCTTGTTCAAAACACTCATTGATTATTTCCGAGTAATCATTACCTAAGAGTCGTTTGATTTCATTATTCATGGTTGGATTAATAAATTTAGTTCCATCCGTATCATCGGTTAAATCTAGTAATTGTTGCCAAGTGTCAGGTGTAAATAAGTTTGGCTTGATATTTTGGACGAGCTTCAAATTGATTGGCGCCGAGTTTAAAGTGTAGCCGGCATCAAAAGAATGATCCATCAGTTGTAAAGTTTGAACAAAGTGACCGCCTAAGGAATGACCAATGCCATATATCAGTGACTGGGAAGCAATATGTGACTTTAAATAACGGACAAAGTCACGAGCTACTAGTAGTTGCCGGTCTTCTTTAGTGTTGCCAATCAAAATAGAGTTAACGTTATAATCCCAATCTTTATAATTTTCAAGAATAGAATTTTCAAAACGCTTACTACGGGACTTGATTTTCTTATCGACGCTAGCTTCAGTACCTTTAAAGGCGATGTAACACTCTTTGACACCGTCAATTATTAATTCAAAAGCAATACAAGAGAATCCACATTCTGCCGCCTCAGGGATGATATCGCGTACGTCGTAAGAACGGATATATTCTGGTAAGCGGTTCGTCAAACTGTAAATCAAAAATTTCAAATAATTTTCGGGACGAAATTCTTGATACAAGTAACGATCATAATCGAATTGCAGTAATTTTGTCCGGAATTCTGAATTGTGGAGCAATTCGCCAGCCTGATAAGGTTCATGACGAATGTTCAGTGGCAATAAATTATTTAATAGCAGGATTACATAGATTTGATTTAAATAACCTCGACAAGGATTGATCTGTTCGTCTTCAATCATTTCAATCAATTGTTTAAGTTTATTAATTTTACGATTACGTGAAGGCATCGTGAAATTATTTTGGCTGTGAGTCTGATCTAAGTTTTTAAGTCTCAATGCTTTATCGATCAATTGCGGGTGGATAGTTGAATCCTTTTTAAATTGAGGAGCTCGTAAGTCGATAATTTGGTTAAGAACTAGATTAGTTAAACGAGTCTTTTCTTTGTTCAAATATGAATAACTGAAATAGAGTCGTTTATTTTGAGGCAGCAGTTGTTTGCTGTCTTCCTTGCTGAAAGTCAATGGAAAGTTTTTATGGGCTCGAAAATTGAGTAAATCGAGTTGATCATAAACGTGATTCAAACGGTTTAAATTGCTTAATAATTCTTTCATGTGATCACCTCTCATCATTTTCATTTTAACAAATTGTTGATATATAAGGAATTAAGAACAATTTTAAAAATAGTTCACAAATGTGGTACTTTACACTTGTGTTATATCACATATGTGCTATAATAGTATTTGTGGAGGTTGGAGAAAGATGAAAATAGACATTAAATCATACATAGAAGACAACGGGTTAACAATATATGTGATAGCCAAAAAGAGTGGCTATGGCTATACGACCCTGCATAAATCTTTCAACAAAAAACAATCTTCCGCCACATCGATCAATTTGCGTGATATAGAGGCAATCGCCAAGGCGCAGGATACGCAAATGTGGAAAGTTCTGCGTGAATTGGAGATGCATTATCTAAAGTGAGGAGGCTTTTTATATATGGCAAGATCATTTTGGGACGACGATCCATTCAACAGTAATATGGACGAAATTTTTAACAATTTTATGAATCAATCAAGGGGCAATTCACAGGCAAAGTATTATGTTAACGGCCATGAATTAACTCCTGAAGAATTAGCAAAATATCAAGAAGCTCGAGTAGCTGGTCAAAACATTCCAGTTACTGACAGCGATAGTAAACAAAAAAATGGCACAATGTTAGACAAACTCGGACGTAACTTAACTCAAGAGGCCAAAGATGGTTTACTTGATCCAGTTATTGGCCGGGATAAAGAAATTCAAGAAACAGCTGAAGTTTTAAGTCGGAGAACGAAGAATAATCCAATTCTTGTTGGTGATGCTGGTGTAGGTAAGACTGCTGTCGTTGAAGGGTTAGCTCAAGCTATCGTCAAGGGCAATGTACCAGAAGCAATTAAAGATAAACAGATTATTTCCATTGATTTATCGTCACTAGAAGCTGGAACACAGTATCGTGGTTCCTTTGAAGAAAACATTCAGAATTTACTCAAAGAAGTTAAAAAGGCCGGTAACGTAGTCTTATTCTTTGATGAAATTCATCAGATCATTGGAGCCGGTTCATCAGGTTCAGATTCAGGTAGTAAAGGTTTAGCCGATATCATCAAACCAGCTTTGAGCCGTGGTGAGATTTCAATTATTGGTGCAACGACACAAGATGAATATCGTAATACGATCATGAAAGATGCTGCTTTAGCCAGAAGATTCAATGACGTAACGATCAATGAACCAAGTAAAGACGCCACCTTGGCCATTTTGAAAGGTTTAAGAAAAGTTTATGAGAATCATCATCATGTCAAATTACCAGATGAGGTCTTGAAAGCAGCCGTTGACTACTCGGTTCAATATATTCCTCAAAGATCTTTACCAGACAAGGCAATTGACTTGATCGATATGACAGCTGCGCATTTAGCAGCTAAGAATCCGGTCACCGATAAAGTCAGTTTGGAAAAAGATTTGAAACAGGCACAAAAAGATAAGGATGAAGCTGCTGCTAAAGAAGATTACGAAAAGGCTGCTAACTTGAAGAAACAGATTGAAAGTATTCAAGCTAAGTTGAATCAGGATGATACAAGCAGTGAAGAACCAGTAGCTAGCGTCAATGATATTGCTGAATCAGTTCAAAGATTGACTGGCGTACCAGTTTCTCAAATGGGAGCTAGTGATATCGAAAGACTCAAAGGTATGGGTAAACGCCTTAAAGACAAGGTCATTGGCCAAGATGAAGCCGTTGACATGGTCGTTAGAGCCATTCGTCGTAACAGAGCTGGCTTTGATGAAGGCAATCGTCCAATCGGTAGTTTCTTATTCGTTGGACCTACCGGAGTTGGTAAGACTGAATTGGTAAAACAATTAGCTCAAGATATGTTTGGTTCCAAGAATTCGATCATTCGTTTGGATATGAGTGAATATTCTGATTTAACAGCGGTTTCTAAGTTGATTGGGACATCAGCTGGTTATGTTGGCTATGAAGATAACGGCAATACTTTGACTGAAAAAGTTCGTCGTAATCCATACTCAATTGTTTTATTGGATGAAATTGAAAAGGCTAACCCTCAAGTGTTGACCTTATTACTTCAAGTAATGGATGACGGTCGTTTGACTGATGGACAAGGAAATGTCGTTGATTTCAAGAACACGATCATTATTGCTACTTCAAATGCTGGTTTCAGCACTAAAGGCAGCAAGAATGAAAAATTAATGGACAAATTAGCACCATACTTCAGTCCAGAATTCTTAAACAGATTCAATGGTATCGTTGAGTTCACGCATCTATCTAAAGATGACTTGAATCAAATCGTTGAATTAATGTTGAACGATGTTAACCGTAATTTAGCTAAAAAGGGAATTAAACTAGAAGTTACTCCTGAAGCTAAGGAATGGTTGATTGACGAAGGTTATGATGAAGCCATGGGTGCAAGACCATTACGTCGTGTGATTGAACAACAAATTAGAGATAAAGTTGCTGAGTTCTATCTCGATCATATTGACGTCAAGGATTTGAAGGCTGATTTAGTTGATGGCACGATTAAGATTTCTGAAAAATCTGCGGTTACTAATTAATAATTAACAATTTAAAATTGCTGTATTGCTGGGATGGTTTTTTGGATTCTAGTGATGCAGCTTTTTTTGTGGTGGTTCACTGCCGTCTTCCGTTCGGCTCTGAGGGGTCTGGAACGCCATGGGCATCGCTTTGAACCAATTGAAGTTCGCAATTGTTTCAAAGTCGAGCCTTGTTCTAAGTGTGCTTCGCCCACTAAGAACAATTTCATGGCTGAGACCCCTCAGAGCTCTCACTACAGCCTAGGATGTTAAAATATGTTTGGATATCCCTCAAGTGAACAAGTTCAAGAGCAGTAGCAAGTTCAAAGGCTAAAGATTAAGGTCAAAAGCTTAAATGCTTAAGGTCTTAAAGATTTAAAGGCTTAAAAACAAATAGAACCTATATTTTTTATAGAAATTAAAAAATGTATTGAATTGATATGATTATGTCAGTTCAATACATTTTTTGTCTTATCCTTTATCTTTTGCCCTTAAGCACTAGGGGTTTCCAGCTTCCACTCCTACCAAGCAAAATAAGGAACGTAGGATTCCTATAAATATCACTAACAAATCAAATACGCAGTATCCTAGTCAGGAGCGGAAGTTCTGGGGGATATCAGTGGTGAAATTTTACTTAATTGGCGATCTTTGCCAATTTAGTAAAAGGTCGAGCTTGAAGACCGTCAGCTTGCTGAGGGGCTCCAAGTCGGCCCACCACGTTCCATATCCCTCAGAACTAGAGCGGATGACGGCAGTGAACCACCAATAAACGCCTCCCAAAGTAGTACAATGAATGCAAAAAGTTTAGGGTCGTGTTATGAAGTGACTTTGTTAGAATTGAATCTGATTTTAATTGTTACAGGAATTGTGGCTGGTATTGTTAGTACAGCTGCGGGTTTGGCTTCGTTGGTTTCTTATCCAGTTTTGTTAGCTTTAGGATTACCTCCAGTAACTGCAAATGTAACCAATACCTTGGGTTTGCTGTTCACTAGTGTGGGAGCGGTGGCGTCTTCGCAAAAGGAATTGAAGGGTCATGGTAAGAGTTTGGGACTAATGCTGCCACTGACGCTTTTGGGTAGTATTGTCGGAGCTTTTTTATTGTTTTTGATTCCAGAAGCAACTTTTGCCAAAATCGTGCCTTTCTTTATCTTCGTAGCCGCAATTTTGATTTTTTTTCCGCATCGCACTCGGTTGTCGGGTCAAGAAGTTAAAGTTCCTTCGATGGGGAAAAAGCTTTTGACTTGGTTAGCCATCTTTCTAATTGGTAGTTATACGGGTTATTTTGGTGCTGCTGGTGGAGTTTTGATGTTGTCATTATTGGCTTGGACTTCGAATGTTTCTTTTCCTGAATATAACGCTCAAAAGAACTTGGCTTTGGGATTGGCTAATGTGGTGGCAGCGGTGATCTATGTTACAAAAACACCAATTCCTTGGAACCATGTGATCTTTTTGGGGATCGGTTTTTTGATTGGTGGCTTCTTGGGACCTAGAATCGTTCGTCATTTACCAGCCCAATTGTTGAAAATTTTAATCGGTATTGGAGCTTTGATTTTGGCTGGCAGTTTATTCGTTCAGGCCTATCATCTTTGAGAAAAAAACTCAATTGAATGTTTTTTCAACCATTAGACGATTCTTAGGGTAAAAGACGAACGTTACCTGCTGATTTTAGAAAATGGATAGCTAATCTGCTGATTTAATTACTAAAATAATAGCAAAAGCCGAACTATATTTATAATTAATGATATAAATGTTTCTAACCTACTTGTCAAAACCCGAATAATCTGTAATACTAGATAAGTTCAAAAAAGAGATTATTTTTTTAAGGGGCGTTTATAGTGAATTCATTAGACAATAGAGGGAATTTAAGTTTCTTGGAACGTTTATTCCATCTTGAAGAAGCCCAAACGAATGTTAAGCGTGAGATCTTAGCTGGTCTGACGACATTTGTTTCGATGGCTTATATTTTATTCGTTAATCCTCAGGTGTTAGGGGATTCCGGTATGAATAAGGGCTCACTGTTCACGGCAACGGCTTTGACAGCGGTTGTTGGTTCGGTATTAATGGGGATTTTAGCTAATTATCCAATTGCGATTGCTCCAGGTCTTGGAGACAATGCCTTTTTCAGTTATTCAGTGGTAATTGCCATGGGAATTCCTTGGCAAACTGCAATGGCAGGGGTTTTTGTTGCCAGTTTGATTTTCTTAGTTTTATCGTTGATGAAAATTCGTGAGGTTGTCATCAATGCCATTCCTAAAGATTTGAAGTTAGCTGTGGCAGCGGGCTTGGGAATATTTATTGCCTTTGTCGGCCTGCAAGGTGGCGGTTTAATTACTGCTAGTAAGTCTTCTTTAGTAGCAATCGGTTCATTTGCTAATCCGACTACTTGGTTGACGATCGTTGGTTTGTTGGTTACAGCCATTTTGATGGCTCGAAAGATTCCTGGTGCTATTTTTATTGGTATGGTCTTTACGACGATCGTTGGTCTAATCACCAAGTTGATTCCAGCACCAGCACATATTGTTTCTGCCATTCCTAGTTTAAAGCCAACTTTTGGAGTTGGTGTGGCGCATATCGGTGATATTAAAGAACCACAGCTCTGGGCGGTAGTAATTATCTTCTTGTTAGTGGCTTTCTTTGATACGGCGGGTACTTTGATTGGCTTAGCCGAACAAGTCGATGTTATGCAAGATGAGAACGGGAAGATGCCTAGAATTGGTCATGCTTTGATGGCTGATTCAATTTCTATGGTCAGTGGGGCAGTCTTTGGTACTACTCCACCAACGGCCTATGTTGAATCTTCTGCAGGTATTGCAGTAGGTGGTCGGACTGGTTTGACTTCAATCACGGTGGGGGTATTGTTTGCCTTATCGATGTTCTTCTCACCATTATTGACAGTTGTGACAAGTAACGTTACGGCCCCAGTTTTGATTATCGTAGGTACTTTGATGGCACAATCGATGAAGGGAATCCAGTGGGATCGATTTGAGATTGCCCTACCAGCATTCTTGACGATTGTTGGTATGCCTTTGACCTACAATATTTCTTACGGAATCGCTTTTGGATTCTTAGTTTATCCAATTACGATGTTAGCTGCCGGCAAACGTAAAGAAATCAATCCAATTATGTATGGATTGTTCGTAGTTTTTGTAATTTTGCTATATATTATCAATATCTTGCCAAAAGCTAGTTTGGCATAAAAAAATAATTCAAGATTTTAAGCATAAAATAAGTCCTATAGTGTGGCTAAACGCCAGATTATAGGGCTTTTTTTGTCTTAAAGACCAATTTCAAATGCAAAAAAATTGCTTAGATAGCTCTTTTAATTACACTCATGAAATTTCGAAAAGGAATATAATGAAAGGGTAATCGCTTACAAGGAGGGGTAAACAAGTATGAAAAAAATTATTAACAAAGTAGAGGACATCGTACCAGAAATGATCTCAGGACTGGTTAGAACAAATTCTGATCTAGTTAAACAAATTTCAGGAACGACTGCGGTTGTGAGAAATGATCGTAAGTTCAAAGAGTCTAAACAAGTCGGAATCGTCTCTGGCGGTGGCAGTGGTCATGAACCTTTGCATGCTGGATATGTTGGTGATGGAATGTTGAGTGCTGCAGTTGCCGGTGAGGTCTTTACTTCACCCACTCCTGACCAAATTTATGAGGCTATTAAAGCTGTCGACCAAGGACAAGGCGTTTTGTTGATCGTGAAGAATTATTCTGGCGATGTGATGAACTTTGACATGGCCAAAGAGATGGCTGAAGCTGACGATATTGAAATTAAGACAATTGTTGTAGATGACGATATTTCAGTTAAAAATAGTGAATTCACTCAAGGTAAACGTGGTGTTGCTGGAACGGCTCTGGTCGAAAAAATTGTTGGTGCGGCCGCTCGTTCAGGCATGGATTTAGCCGATTTAGCAGCGTTGGGTCAAAAGGTGATCGATAACACTAAGACGATTGGTATTGCCTTACAAGCAGCCACAGTTCCCGCTGTGGGCCATCCTGGTTTTGAATTGGCTGATGATGAAATTGAATATGGTATCGGTATCCACAATGAACGTGGTTATGCGGTCGAAAAGATTCAGCCTGCAAAGAAATTAGCCCACGAATTGATTGAAAAAATAATGAATGAATTTTCTGATTCAGAAGGTGATTTCGCTATTTTAGTCAATGGTATGGGTGCTACGCCGTTGATGGAACAATATATTTTTGCCAATGATGTCTTAAATGAATTAGAAAGCGACCAGATCAAAGTTTCCTTTACTAAAGTTGGCAACTTGGTTACTTCGCTTGATATGCAAGGAATTTCTTTAACAATTATGAAAGCTGACAGCGATTGGATCAAATACTTGCAAGAACCAGTCAATACAATCGCTTGGTAAAGAGGGAGATTTGATGAAATTAGAATTAGCAGCTGCAAAAAAATGGATTGATTTATTCGTACAACAACTTGAAAATCAACAAACGACTTTAAATGAACTCGATACAGCAATTGGTGATGGCGATCACGGAACCAATATGAAACGTGGAGCTATTGCTATTGGTGAGTCATTCGAAAAAAAGAACCCAGAGAATCTTGCTGACCTTTATAAGGCAACCGCCTTTGCGATGATCCAAAAAGTTGGAGGAGCTTCCGGACCATTGTATGGAACTGCCTTTTTGGATATGTCTAAAGCAGTAAAAAGTGAAAATATTGAACTAGCTGATTTGATTCAAATTGGGACTGATGGGCTCAAACGTCGTGGTGAATCCGATGTCGGTATGAAGACTATGATCGATGTTTGGCAACCAGTTAGTGATGCTCTAGCGGCTAATAAGTTTGATCAAGCAGTGATTGATTCCGCCTTAGAATCAGTGAAGGGATTAGTTGCTACAAAGGGACGTGCTAGTTATTTAGAGGAGAAATCAAAAGGTCATATAGATCCAGGAGCTCAATCGAGTGCCTATCTATTCATTGCTTTACTCGAAGTGATGGGAGAATAAATATGAAATATGGAATTTTGATTGTTTCGCATTCTTCAGATATCGCCAAAGGTGTTAAGGCACTAATATCACAAGCAGCGCCTGATTTGTCGATTACAGTTGCTGGAGGAACTGACGATGGAGAAATCGGTTCTTCTTTAGAAAAAATTCAGCAGGCCGTTGACGATAATACTGGTGATGAGATCTTAGCCTTTTACGACTTAGGCAGTTCCAAAATGAATTTGGAAATGTTATTAGAAATGACCGATCGGGTAATTCATAAATATGATGTCGCTTTGGTTGAAGGAGCATATACAGCGGCTACTTTAGCCCAGGTTGAAGCACCCTTAGCCACGATTGAAGATAATCTGAAAAAATTAATCATCAAATAAAAAAAGATATCTAATTCAAATACGAATTAGTGCGTTAGTCCTTGTCAAGTTGACAACTGAAATAATATAAAATTGAATATGTTTCTAAATGGCCATATCTCGGTATTCTGCTGGGGTATGGCCATTTCTTGTATGTGATCTGCTTATTTCATTAAAGTAGTGAATCCCATCATTCTCTAATCGAACTAATTCCTCAAATGTCTTCGGAGTTGGGTGTATGTCCATCCATCGAAGCTTGAATTCACTCCGCCAACGTTCCATTGAGGCATTGTCATATGGCGTTCCCGGACGAGACATACTTCTGGTGACGCTATGTTGATCAAGGAAATTATTAAATGAGTTCGATGTAAAGGCGGCTCCTCGATCTGTATGTACCATCGGATGAAATTATATTATTTCATCTGACAACCACAAAGGGATTATCGCAAATAATAAGCTAATCTTTTTTTAATGTAAATAGATTTTTTGACATTTTATATAATGATGTCACTGTATTACCATCGTTGGTTCTGAAGGGAACAGTGTATATAAGTCAAAATTAAAAAATAATTATTGGTTTTTAATAAAATTAGAGTATTATTACAACAATACCTTAGGAAGGAAGTACTGATATTGAAGACTAATCCAGAAAAAGTTTCATTTAATGTATCTCCAACAGATTTAGGATATGTCGATTTGCTCATTTCAAGGGGAATATATACTACGAGAACAGACTTTTTTCATAATGCTATTAAAGATGAACTGACAAATAATCAGAAACAAATAGGAGTATTGTCTGAAGAATTACATCCTAAATATGATAGTTCGATAGAATTAATTATCGGAACGTATAGTTATTCAGATGAAGAGATATTAAATTTAATGAGAGTAGGAAAAACTAATTTAGTAGTCATAGGGAAGTTGGATTTGACGAGGGTCACAGATACAAAAAATTATATGAAGCAATACATACCATTCGTGTTTTTGGAAAGTTTAATGCATCAGAGGAGATTTTCTTGCATTATACAAATTAAGTGATAGATGGGAGGAGTATTATGAAGAATAAGTCGAATAAACAACTCTGGCTATCCGTTTTCAGTTTGCTTACAGGATCAATTGCCAGTGAGGTTTTCACATTTGCATTGGGGATGTATATTTTAAAAATATACAAATCTAGTTTTCTATTTTCTATGATAATTTTGACTGGACCAGTGGTATCACTGCTTTTAAGCCCACTAATTGGACATGTTGTAGATAATTTTTCACATAAAAAAATTGTAATGATATCACAATCGGTAAGTATTATTGTAATGGCTATTGCAACACTACTGATTTTCAATTGGTTTAATAAATATATCTTCATACTGTTAGTCATTATATTATCAGGCATACTTGAGGCCTGTGATGCCTTTCAGTCAACTGCTTATAAAGCATCGACTACGGGGATAGTTGTCAAAGAAGATCAACAAAAGATTATTGCATTAGAACAAGGTGTGAATATTGTAGTAACTTTATTGAGCCCAATTTTAGGTGGGGTGTTGTATGCAATACTGCCAATAAAGTATTTCTTTTCTTTTGATTTAATAGGTGAAATTTTAACGTTGTTATTAATTATTCCATTAAATTTCCAATTGTTTAGTACCTTGAAGACAGCAGTTACACAAAAAAGAAAGCACATTCTCGAGGATTTCAAAGAAGGTATCAGCTTTATCATTAAGGATAAGATTTTAGTTTCTTTGACAGTTTTCAGCGTTGTGATAAACCTTTGTCTAGCTTCTATCAATGTTGGTGTTCCCTATATTTTGTTGACGAAGTTATCCATGAATACGAGAGAATACGGAGTCATCCAAGCCCTTCTGGCTCTAGGAATGTTAGGTGCAAGCTTGATTTGGAGCACTGTAAAGTTGAAATCTTCTTTGTTAAAAACTACAGGCTTATTTGGATTACTGGTAACGTTGAGTTTGATTCTGTTTTGTTCGCCAATAGCTTCGAGAAGTTATGTAGGTATTACCTATGGAATAGCGATGACAATTTTAGGATTTGCAATTGTATCAATTAATATGCCATCTTCAATTTACGTAAGAACACAAGTAGAAGAGGATTATCAGGGAAGAATTAATATATTTTTTAATTCGACTTTGGGAATCTTAACACCCATTGGAACGGCTGTATTTGGAATACTATTTGAAAAGGTATCAGGCACAATATTATTCTTTGTTTCAGCATTAATAATATTGTTGATGTCAATTTTGTTAATTACTGAGAATAATGTAACCTCAAATGAGGTACATACAAAATTCTGATAAATATAAAATTCTTTCTCATATTTAGCTATATAAAGTTAATCGATATACAAAAAATCGCCTAATCACATTACATGATTAGGCGATTAAAATTAACTGAACTCCAATTCATTGGGTCCACTTCAAATACGAATTAGGTCTCTTTTGATGTTAACCATTATATTTAGAAAGTTTAAATTCAACGTGGTCTTTATTCTTTAATTTTTTCTTGTCGGCGGAAACGTCAACTTGTTTCTTATTGACTGTGTAAGTCCAGTAAATCTTTTTCTTGGCATTTTGTTTGTGACCGTCGATTTTGGTAATAAAGCCGCCTTTGTCAGTAACTTTGAAAGCCTTCTTCAAGCCAGTAGTTACTGAGGCACCTTTCTTAACTGTGACAGTTTTTTTAGCAATCTGTTTGGTATTTTTTTTCAAGGTATAAGTTACCTTGATATTCTTAGTTGAACTTGCTTGAACTGTTGTAGCAGTGGCAGGTGCAAAGACGCCCAACAGCATAAGCAATGAAGCTAAGAAAGCCGCAAATTTTTTCATATTAATTTTCCTCCTCATATTTTCACAACAGATTTAATTATAGCAAATTAAAAACCTTCTGAATCAAATAGATTTTTTCAGTGAATACGTTAAAATAAGAATATTATGTAAAAAGAGGTGGCAAGATGAATCTGTTGATTAAAAACTTTCGAGAAAATATCAATAGTTTGACTAGTTTTATTTATTTGGTCAACGTAATCTTGATTACCTTGCTCTACAACAATCCCGTCATTTTATTAGGTATCAGTTGTTCGTTAATAATTATGGCGAGCCTAACACGAAAGGAAAAATTAAAAAGTTATGGTCAGTTTTCAATCGTAATCTTTATCGTGACCGTTATTTTTAATCTGTTGTTAAATCAAAGAGGAAACGACCTATTATGGCAAATTCCTTTCGTCAGAATCACTAGCGAATCGTTGGTCAATGCGTTGACGTTGGGCCTTTCATTCGTAAATTTATTATGGGCCTTTTATTTATATGACAGTATGATTCGAATCAAAAGTATTTTTGAATTATTGGCCAATCTGTTTAAAAGTATTGCTATTATTTTTATTTTAACGGTAAAATTTATTCCTGAGATTATTCAGATTTATCAAAATACCAAAGCAATCAGTCGATTTCGCGTAGCAATTATGGCTGAACGTCGTAATTGGTTGAAGAGAATCAGACAGACAATTGATTTGAACGAAGTTATCTTGAATAAAGCTATTGCTAATTTTATGAATGTTTCGGATACATTGATTCTGAAAAGGTATGACACTAGACAACGTCACTTTGGCCGAATTGAATTTAAAAAGTTGGATTGGTTTGTCGTAATTTTAAGTGGAGCCAGTCTCTTATTTAATTCTGTCATGACAATCATGAAGTTCGGTAAGATCAACTTTGGATCTGCTGATTTAGAGATATCGTTTAGCTTAGTAAGAACAATTTTACTTGCTAATTGTTTATTTATTTTATTACCGTTGTTAATAGGAGGCATGAATTACTTATGGTGGAAATTGCACAGTTCCAAGACTACAGCTTCCAATACAATAACAGCCAAAAATTATCGTTAGATAAGATTAACTTTTCACTTGCACAAGGTGACTTCATAACTTTGATCGGTGCTACTGGTAGTGGCAAGAGTACTTTCTTGAAGCAGTTTTTGCCTAAGTTGGCAGCTGGAAGAGTTATTTCGGGACAGTTAGTCAAGACGACTCAAAATATTAGCTATGTTTCCCAATTCGTTGATAATCAGATGATCATGGAAAATCCGCGGGATGAATTGAAGTTTGTTTTGGATAACCAAGGCGCGAGTGAAAATGAAATTCAATTAAGAATCACGGAGATTGCCAGCTTTTTAGGAATAATTGACTTATTGGACCAACCGGTTAAACAGTTGTCGGGTGGGCAAAAGCAGTTGGTCAATCTAGCATCGGCTTTGATTTTAAAACCGGATCTTTTGTTGTTGGATGAACCGACTGCTCAGTTGGACCCAGTAGCATCCGAGAAATTGTTGCAGATGGTTCATAAAGTCAATGTGGAATTCAACATGACGATTGTCTTAGTTGAACACGAATTAGAGCAGGCCGTAAAGTTTACCAAACGTTTACTGATCATGGAAGATGGGCAATTGTGCCTTAACGAGCCGATTAATAAGGCTTTACCACGATTGTTTGAGAATAAATCATACCGCAATTTTTTGACGCAAATAGACCGTCTGGCCTTGGAACTGAATTTGGATGTGCAGTTGCCAATTAATAACCAAAATTTAAATCATTCTCTGAAAAATCAGCTTGCAAGTTTCGTCAGTCGAGAAGTTTCACAATCCCAAGTATCGAGTCCAGTTTTGTTAGCAGCAAAGAATATAAGCTTTCGTTTTGAGTTTAATGGCCGACAAATTATTGACAACGTAACGCTGCAACTTGAGACGGGACATTCCTACTGTATTGTCGGTCCAAATGGGATGGGGAAGACAACTTTATTGAAAGTGTTGACTCAACAATTAAAACCACAGTCTGGTAAGTTAAGCCTTAACGGACAAAGTTATGATCAGACTTTTTTTCAACAAGTCTTCGTACTTCCCCAAAATCCGGCCGATTTATTTATGAAGGAAACTGTGGCTGAAGAACTTTCGTTTCAAATCAAGCAGAGCCATAGTTCCCAAACCATTGCAGAGATTTTGGGGCAATTTTCCTTAACTGGCTTAGAGGAGAAGAGTCCTTATGATCTCAGTGGCGGACAACAAGAATTCTTGGCATTAGCCTTAGGATTTATCAAAAATCCCGCAATTATTTTCTTAGATGAACCGACAAAAGGATTAGACCCCAATAAAAGAATCGAATTAGGTCATTTGTTGCACAAGTTTCAAAAACAAGGTGGCACGATTTTAGCCAATAGTCATGATTTATTGTTCGCAGCCAGTTATTTCGACCAAATTGCGATGATGTTTGCGGGAAAGCTGAGTGAATTTGCAGAACCAGTCACTTTTTTCAGTGATAAGTTCTTTTATACGACGGAAATAAACAAAGCCTTACGGGATATTTTTCCGCAGGCTTTAACTTGGAAGGATGTTTTAAAACGTGAATCGTAAATCAGTATCGTTATTAGCAGTGGCATTAGTTGTCTTATTGTTGATGGTAATTTTTGCCAGTAAAAATTATCTCTTGTTTTCATTTGGCTTTTTAGTGGTCACAATGGGGATTTATTTCTGGCGTTTTGAAAAGTCAGGTCATAATTCAAGAGAAGTTGTCTTTATTGCAATTATTTGCGCTTTAGCGGTAGTTGGTCGCATTATCTTTGCGGCGCTTCCAGCGGTTAAACCAGAGCTGTTTATCTTAATAATGGGTGCCATTGTCAGTGGACCAGAGACAGGTTTTTTGATGGGCACGATTATTGCTTTGACTTCCAATATGTATTTTGGACAAGGAATCTGGACGCCTTGGCAAATGTTTGCCTTAGGTTTGATCGGTTTGATTTCAGGCTTGTTGATGAACCGAAAACTTCCTACTTGGCTGTTGGTTGTTTGGGGATTTTTTAGTGGCTTTTTGATGGGATGGATCATGGATATCTACTATATCATTGGTTTTGTTGACCCAATCACGATTAAAAGTGTTCTTGCTGCAATTCTGGCCAGTTTTTATTTTGATTTTGTGCATGCTTTATTTACAGCTGTTTTGTTATTAATTGTTGGAAAAAGGTGGATCAAGCTGTTCAATAACTATAAATTGAAATACAACTTGTTCCCTGACGGTAATTAAAAAAGAACAAACCATTTTGGCTTGTTCTTTGCGATTAAGGAATCAATAAGTAAGCGAGTGAACCAACGATCCCTCCAGCGAGAGGTCCTAAGATTGGTACCCAACTGTATGACCAGTCGGAATTACCTTTGTTGGCAATTGGTAAAATTTGATGAGCAATTCTGGGACCAAGATCTCGGGCGGGATTAATAGCATAACCAGTCGTACCACCAAGGGAGAAACCAATTGCGGTGATCAATAACCCGACGACGATTGGGTTAAGACCTTGAGTGAATTTTCCACGGGTGAAGGCTAGTAGGGCAAAGACTAGGACAAATGTCCCAATAAATTCACTAAGAAAGTTGAAGAAATAATTACGAATGGCTGGTCCAGTAGCAAAAACCCCTAAAATAGTTGCAGGGTCATCTGTTTCTTGCCAGTGTGGGTAATAATTGATCCAAACAATAACTGCACCCACGATTGCTCCTAAAATTTGAGCAATGATGTAAGGAATGACTGATGACCAAGGGAAAACACCGGCTATTGCCATCCCAACAGTTACAGCTGGATTTAAATGAGCAGGGCTCAAGAAAGCGGAACAATAGATTCCTAGAGTTACGGCTAATCCCCAGCCTAAAGCAATGGCGATCCAACCAGAACCTTCAGCTTTTGATTTCTTCAAACTGACAGCAGCGACTACGCCATCACCCAATAAAATCAAAACCAAGGTACCGATGAATTCACCGACTAATTGTAACGCTAAACTATCTTGCATAAGCTTTCCTCCTATAATTCACATGACTGCGCTTACATGTTATTATTATAACCAGACGCCAGTCCAAACGCCATGAAATACTTTTGTGAAGGATTGTTTCGGCGATAATTTGTTTAGGAGAATTTTAAAAGGAGTATTTGAAAATGAAAATTTATACACGCACTGGCGATAAAGGTCAAACTAGAATCATTGGTAATGATGTTTTATATAAGTCAGCTCCAAGAATCAACGCTTACGGCACGATTGATGAATTGAACTCATTAGTTGGGGTCACGATTGCCAATTTATCTGATCAGACCGAGAAATTACATCAAGAATTGGAAGAAATTCAACAGTTGTTATTTGACTGTGGGACTGATTTGGCAATTTCAGCAACGGATAAGAAACATGAATTTATTTTTAAAGATGACAATGGCTCAGTCGACTGGTTGGAAAAAAAGATTGATCAGTATACTGACGCTACGCCTAAGATTCAGAAGTTTATTTTGCCTGGTGGCTCCAAGACCGCTGCAAATTTGCATTTGGCTCGGACAGTTAACAGACGTGCTGAAAGAGAAATCGTAGCTTTGATGCAGGAAGAACCGATTAATGAATTTGTCTTGAAGTTTATTAATCGCTTATCAGATTACTTTTTCGCTGCAGCAAGATATAGCAACGTTTTAGATGACGTTGAAGATATTCAATACCGTAACAGTAAACCGGTTTTTAGATAGGAGAAAGTTATGCGTTCGGAAAAAGAAAAAATGTTGGCGGGCGACTTATATATTGCTCATGATCCACAATTACGAACTGAGTTTCATAAGGCCAAGCGATTGACCAGAGAATTAAACCACACGACAGAAGATCAGCCACAAGAGCGTCAAAGAATTATCAAGGAACTCTTCAAAGCAAGCGGCAAGGGCGTTTATTTGGAACCGCCTTTTTATACCGACTATGGTTGTAATACTGAAGTTGGCGATAATTTTTACGCAAATTATGAGTGTGTTATTCTCGATATTGCTGAGGTAAAGATCGGCAATAATGTCTTCTTTGGCCCCCGCGTGGGACTCTATACGGCTGGACATCCAATCGATGCCGTCATTAGAAATGAAGCGTTTGAATTTGGCAAACCAATTACGATCGGCAATGATGTTTGGGTTGGCGGTAATGTCGTTATCAATCCCGGTGTCACTGTCGGCAATAATGTTGTCATTGGTTCAGGTTCGATTGTGACAAAAGATATTCCTGATAATGTGATTGCCGTCGGAAATCCTTGCAAGGTTTTGCGAGAGATTAACGATGATGAAAAGAAATTCTGGCAAGCTGAAAAGCAAAAATACTATGAAAATTAACTGATTAATTCAAATTTTATGTGAACACGAAAAAACAACCTTGATTAAGAAAAAGGTTGTTTTTTGTTATATCATGAAAACGGGACAAAACACGTTTATGCTACAATGTTAAAGATAAACAATGTTCTAGTCTCATTTTCTAAATTTCTATATAGGGGGAGGATAATCAAATTTTGTTTTTGTAATTTGATTATGGTTATATCCTACCAACCGAATTTGAAATATCTGTTGAGAAGATGAGACGAAAGCTTAAACAAATTGTGAAGATTATTTGATTACTAAATTCCAAAAAGTTCTTCTAAATGTTGAATAACGCCTTGTTGGTTATTATCGACAGTCTCAAAAGGTGCAGTCTCTTTAACATCTAGTGCTGCATTTTTCATTGCTACACCGTGGCCCACGTAACTCAACATTTCTAGGTCGTTGCCACCGTCACCAAAAGCGCACATTTCGTCTGGTGAGATATTTAGCTTGCGAGAAAGATATTGTAGACCAGTTGCTTTGTTGACATCAGCTCTGATAACGTCGATGTCACCGTGACCACTAGTAACGATCGAAACTTCAGGACCAATTAAATCAGACAATTTCTGCATATATTCTTCAGTTTGGTCTTTGGGACAGTTACATGAAAATTTGAGAATACCATCGTCAATATCGGAGAAACTGTCAACCGAAGTTAACTCTGGAAAATAAAAATTGGAAATTTTGTAATATTCAGGAGTAGCAGACTTCAAAATATAAGCAGATTTTTGGCCACACATAATACCGGTGACATCAGGCAAGCTGTTTAAAACAGCAATCGTTTTTTGCAAAGTGGCCTCATCGAATGTATCTTGTTGGAAAACCTCTTCGTGACTGCCGATCAAAGCACCGTTTTCAGCTACAAAGAGCGTTTTAGGAAAGTCTTTAAAAAAATTACGTAATTGATAATACTGATTACCACTAGCTGAAACGAAAGTTATCCCGTGCTCAGTCATGTAGTCATAAACACGCTGGAAGCGAGCGTGATCAAAGTGCTTATCGTCGGTTAAAAATGTTCCGTCCATATCAGTTGCAACTAATTTAATTGTCATAATTATTCCTCTCAATTTAAACATTATAGTAATGATTTTATCTGGAATGATTGGTTCGTAGCAATTGATTTTAGCAAATTAATTAAATGAAAAATTTGGCAATTGCATGAGCAATTCCTTCATTATCATTGCTATCCGTAACATAAGTTGCATGTGACTTAACTAGCTCTGTACCGTTGCCCATAGCGATTGCTGTACCGGCAAAGTCAAACATTGGCAAATCATTTTGCTCATCGCCAAAGACCATGACCTCGTCGGGTGAAATATTTAAAATATCGGTGAGCAATTTAAGGCCACTGCCTTTATTCACATTTTGGTGCATTAAATCGAGGAAGTTTTTGCCTGCCCGAACGACATAACCGATGTCGCCAAAGGTTTTTTTGACCAGCGGTTCGTAGTTATCGAGTTCTTCTTTTTCACCTACGATTGCCGCTTTAGTTATTTCAAAATCCGCCGGTAGTTCGTCTGGAGTTCGTTGATAAATTCCAGCACTATTTTCATAAGCTTGAACAACGGCGATACGATTGATATCTCGATCGGAAGTAATAACTCTGCTTTGGTCATCTAACACGTAGTAGGGCATTTTGTTACTAGTGACGAAGTCGACAAACTGACGATAGACTTGATTATCGAGGGTTTGACGTTGCAAAATCGAACCGGAAACTGTTTCAATAATGGCACCGTTGTTGGTGATTACGTATTGATTATCGCCGTGTAGTCCTAAATCTTGCAAGAATGGGCTGACTCCGGCCAGTGGTCTGCCAGAGCAGAGAACGATTTTAACCCCTTGTTGAAGCAGGTTTTGAAGTGATTTCTTAGTTTGGGTAGTGATTTGTCCTACCGAATTCAATAAAGTATCATCGATATCTAAAGCAACAAGTTTGATCATATTTACTCCTTAATAAACTTAGTTAAATAAGCAGTGATATTGTATCAAATAAGTAAAGCGGTTTCAAACACGTGCTGAATCGGATAAAAGCTGCTTGGCAGAAATTTGTTCGTCATTATCAAATAGTTGTAAAATGGTCAAAGAGTTTTGTTATCAAAGTGATAGTTAGGCCTTTAAACTCATAAGAATACTCCTAAATGATATTTTTCAAACCGCTTTTAACAAAAAAAATTATTGAATATTAATTTAAAATATGTTTAAACAACATGTATAATGAATCTAATTATATAACTATCAAATTTTACAAGGATGGTGAACCATGCTAAAAAATGATTACAATATTGAACTAAAACGTCTAAGTCAAATCAAGCCAGTTGATATCCCTCATTTGAACGATGTGACCATGATTGTTAAAGACCGTATTGATAAACATTCATATGAACCGATGATTTATGATCATCTGAAAACATTGCCAGACGACCCTAGTTTGCCCAACGACTTAACTCAATTAAGAGACGGCAATAATCATGAAGACATTGATCAAAAAGAATATCAAAATGTAGTGGTTGAGGATGAGTCGATTGATGAATTAGGAAGAGAAGTCAGATATCTAAAGATTCATCAAAAACCAGTTAAAGATTCGACCAAGGCATTGATTTATTTGCATGGTGGGGCCTTCTATGGTGGTACGCCAGAAGATACTTTGCCATTTTTAAAACTTTTAGCCACAAAATTTCGAGGAACTATTTATAGCGTGGATTATGGAATTGCCCCAGAAAATCCGTATCCGTCTGCCATAGAAGATGTTTTATCAGTTGTTTCAGCTCTCAAGTCAAACTACACTTCACTATCACTTAGTGGCGACTCAGCTGGAGCGGCGATTGCTTTAAGCGTCAGTCAGCTCTGCAATTTGATGGGATTGTGCCAGATCGATAAACACATCTTGTTCTATCCTACAGTGGTTCACGGTTCGGACCATGAGGGTGCGCTTTGGGACGATAAAAAGATCAATATTGTTGATGCTCAAAGAAGAGCTTTGCATAACAATTACACGCAGTTTAAATCATTGGATACGATCATGACAGACTATTACACGGCCCACCAAAAGTTTGATTTGTCGTCGCCAATATTATCGCCACTATATGCTGATCCAAAGATTTTTAAGAATGTTTTAGTCTTAACTGGTGAATTTGATCCATTCCGATTGCAGGATGAGACTTTCATTCAAAAAATTGGTATGGCTGGATCTCAGGCTAAATATATTCGCTATGGTGGCTTAGCTCACGCATTCTTAAATTATGTCAACCAGATTCCAGCTGTGGAAGACAGTTTGTTAGAGTGTGCTAAAGAGCTGAATGATTAGAAAATACTTATTTTGAATATCTAAAAACAAAAATACCCGTTGATTCTCTGAAATCCAAGAATCAGCGGGTATTTAGTTTGAAAAAATTTGTTGCGAATTGTTCCAATCAGCTATTTTCGATAGTTTCAGTTTCTAACTGATCCTTTTGTTGACGGAGTTTTTTCAGCTCCATTCTCCAAGTGCTGACTAAGACTAATACAGAACCGATCCAAGCTAGTGGGTTGGCCATTGCCGCACCATAGAATCCAAACAAGCGGATCAAGACGATTCCGGCAAAAATTCTCATCAAAAGTTCCGCAATTCCGGCAATTGTTGGTGCCTTTTGGTTACCAAGTCCTTGAAGGGTGTATCTGACAATAAACAAGATTGACAGGATAAAGTAACTAGAACCGTTGAAGTAGTAATATATTTGAATTAAATTTAGGATTACATCTTGACTGCCGTTCATAAAGAGCTGCGAAATGTTTTGTCCAAAGATAATTAAGAAAGCGCCAATCACCAAACTAGAGGAAACGGAAATAATAATGCCGGCTTTGACACCTTGTAAGATTCGATGGAACTTTTTGGCACCTAAATTCTGAGCGGTATAGTTTACCAAAGCTAATCCAAAACTGAAGGCTGGTAATGTGGCAATCTGCTCGACACGTCCAGCGACAGTATAAGCAGCTACCGCATTAGCTCCCAGTGTATTCAACATAACTTGTAAGATAATTGAACCGATGGCAATAATAGACGATTGAAAACCCATTGGTAAACTGATTCTTAGTAGTTCTTTGATTTCTGCTTTATCTATTTTAAAGTCGCTTCTACTCAAGATTAGATAAGGAACGTGACTTCGAATATAAAAATAGAGAATTACAAAAGTGATTGTTTGTGCGACCACAGTAGCCAGTCCTGCACCAGCAACTCCCATATGTAGTAAGAGAATGAAAACCAGTTCCAATAGGATATTCAAAACGGTACTTACTATTAAGAAAAATAGCGGTACTCGAGAATCGCCTAAAGCGCGCATGGTATTTCCTAAAAAATCGAAACCTACAAAAGAGAATATTCCTGCAAAGATGATTTCCAAGAAGATAAATGAATCATGAATCAAAACTTTTGGAGTCTGCATTGCTATAAGCAGAGGATAAGCTATCAAGAGCGCCAGGATAGTAAAGATAACAGCAATCCAAAAGGAAATGATTATCCCTGAAGCAAAGCTTTTTCTAACCCCACGTTCATCGCTTGCTCCGTATTTTCTAGCAGTAAGAATCGTCAAACCACTGGTCATACCTTGAGCAAAGCCAATAACTAAAGCAGTTAATCCCCCCGTTGCACCAACACTGGCTAAAGCATCAACACTGATTGTTTTCCCAACAATTAAAGTATCAATGAAACTGTAAAATTGTTGGAAAAAGTTACCTAGTAATAAAGGAATCGTGTAAAGAAATATGACTTTCATAGGTCTGCCTTGTGTCAGATCTATCATAAAAGTCCCCGTCCTTTTTTTAGAATACGAATATTTTAGCATGTTTAATTATTAAGTCTATGGTAATAACTTATAAATCAAGATAAATTTAAAAGAATAATTTAAAGACAGGCTCAGGCTTGTTTTATAGCACAAAAAAGCCTCTGATTTCAGAATTGAAACCAGAGACAATCTGTATGTCAGTTAAAAGGTCAATTGAATCTCTTGTCCGGCAACTAAAGGTAATTTTTTGCCAGTGAAGATAACGGTGGCATCGCGGTCAGATTTAATAACAATATCGCCTTTGGTAATATGGAAACGATATTTCGTACCTTTAAAAATCAAACTGAAATCAATTTCATGCCACTGCTCTGGCAAATTAGGATTGATCTCTAATACCTCACCACGAGTATCTACTCCGGCGAAGAAAGTCGTAACGACATTTAAGGTTGCACCCATAACGCCGAGATGTAATCCTTCAGCAGTTGTACCGCCTTGAATATCATAGTAATCACTCGTTAAAGCTTCGTAAAATAGCTTCCAAGCCTTAGGATGATTGTTGATCTTCAACAGTAACATTGTATAAACGATTCGTGAAAGCGTAGAACCGTGAGTGGTTCTAGCCAAATAATAATTGATATTATCGGCCAGAAATCTGTCAGTATTGGTGATGGAGTAACCTAGATCAGACAAGATATCGAAAAATTCATTATCAGTCAGATTAAACAGAGCCATCAATGTATCGGCTTGTTTTGCGACTTGATAATTATCAGGATTATCGTCATTGGCTTTCAGAATCCGGTCCATTCGTGAGATATTGCCGTACTTTTGACGATATTTATCAAGATCGAGTTCTTTGAGATCAAAGTAGTTTTCAAATTGGCCAAGGATGTCATCTTTGAAATCTAATTTAAGACTTCTTCTGACATCATCCAATTTTTGAATCTCATAAGTGGAGAAATTAGTTCTCTCAAAATTATCTTCTAAGACGTCACTTGGTTCACTGGTGATGAGATAGAGCAGCTTTTTGAAGAGCCAGCTGACCATGATATTGGTATAGGCATTGTTTGTTAGTCCATCGTCATCATTGCCCGGATATCCTTCATGAAATTCATCAGGTCCCATGACATTTGAAATAGAGTACTGCTCGGTAATTGGATCAAGCTTAGCTAAATCTAGCCAGAATTTACTGATCTCTAGGAGCATTTCCAAGCCGTAGTCTGCCATGAAATTTTCATCGCGAGTCAAGTGGTAATAGTTCCAAATATTATAAGCAATAGCTAAGGAAACGTGACGCTGTTTACGTGAATTGTCTGGGTCCCACTGATTAGTGATAGGGTTGAGATGGACCTCTTGAGATTGTTCATCCCCATACATCGCACTTTGCCAAGGGTACATAGCACCGTTATAATCACTGTCTGACGCATAATCTTTTGCAGCCCCTAAACGATTGTAACGATACATTAATAAACTTTTGACTAAGTCTGGTTGATGGAGGACGTAGTAGTCCAAATCGAATAATTCATCCCAAAAGATATGACCACGATAGCCTTCACCTGTTAGACCACGGGACCCAATCGAAGCATCAAGATATTGGTTAGCTTCGATTTGAGCTGCACAATTCATACTGTAAATGTTGAATCTGAGCAATTTTTGCGCCGTTATATCGCCTTTGATCACAATGTTTTCGTTATGCCAGATTTTTTTCCATGAGGCTGTAGTTTCTGCTTGAGCTTGGGCAAAGCTTGGCAAAAATTCGTGTTTTTCCGCCGCAAGCTCGACATTAATATCGGTTTCAAGGGAAGTATATATCGTGACCTTTTTTTCGAAAGAGTATTTTTGACCGGCAATCGCTGTGAAAGCAACTTGTTGTTCGGCAATTTCATCTTGATTAGTTACCGAATATTGAGGGTCCTTAATCGTTGAATAGTCAATATCAGTCTTAATTGCCACTTGGACTTCTGATTGGTTAGTGTGCAACAACATCAATGATTGGGCAGCCGAATTTTTGATCGTATCAACGACAAGATGTCGTTTGGCTAAGTTGCGATATCTTTCGACATTTGAATTGACAACGGTGCCATCTGTTTGAGTATAAATTGTCACTTTGCCAGAAAAGTTGAGCGGCTCAACGATGTATTGTAAGTAATAATCATGATAGTGAGCTAGTGAGGCCAGCTTTTTTTCGGTAATCTTTAATTCTTTGCCATCCAGCAATTTCACTAGCATATCGATCGTCAAAACACCTGTCCGCAAGTCTAAAGAACGATTGCTTTCTAGGATAAAGTCTTCATCGATTGTAAAAGGTTCGCCATCATCGATTCCAAAACTGATATATTGAGCATTAGGTAAGTTAACTAAGTCTTCATTGATGATGTCACGTCCGTTAATAGGTGTTGATAATTGATTGAACACACCTGCTACATAAGTGGCTGGATAATTGTCGTCATTTGCTTTGGCTTCAAGATAAGTACCCCGTAATCCCAAGAAGCCATTGCCAATCGTTTGCATAGATTCTTGACCGTATTGACGTTTACCGTGATTGACTCCATAGTAATCCAGATGCCAAGTGGAATTATCGATTTCTTCTTGAACCGCTTGGTGGATATCGTCATGTTCAAGTTCATCCAGATTGATCACGGGAATATGGAAGACGTCTTCTATGGCAGTGGCAAAGTCGACGATATTGTTTTGGAAAACAAAAATATTATTTTTGAGTAAAAATACGTTAGGATTAGTAATGATAATCACGTCAAAGGAGTCATTAAATGTCTCTTTAAATTTTTGTAGGATTTGATTTAATTCCATATCATCACTGAAAGCAAAAAAATTATCATCAATATTTTTTATATTATCGGCATAATAGAATTTAGTATCTGTGACCTTTAAATACATTGATTTCATCTTAAGATCCTCCGTAGAATATTAAAGTTAGATTGGAACAAGTCTTGAATATATGTTTAAACACATCTCTACGTAGACTATTATACAACATGGTAATCTATATTTAATGCAAATTTCATAATAATAAATCTTCTAACTTGATGTTTACACATATTCAGTTGTACTATAGCTTTGGTTGGAATGTAACCATTTACAAAACTAAAGGAGGTTTTTTCCAATGAAGGGTTCAGTTAAACTACTTGCTCCCGTTTCTGGGAAAGTCATTGAAATGACCAAAGTTCATGACCCTATGTTCTCTGCTAAAGATATGGGTGAAGGTTTCGGCGTTATCCCTAACGATTCAACGATCGTAGCTCCTGTCTCTGGTAAAGTTATGTTAGTTGCTTCAACCAAGCATGCTGTAGGCTTTACGACCGATGATGGTTTAGAAGTCTTGGTACATATGGGTGTTGATACGGTTGAACTCAATGGTACACCGTTTGAAGTTTTTATTAAGGAAGGCGACACGGTCAAAGCTGGCGACAAGATTGCCACAATGGATCTTGATGCAGTCAATAAGGCTGGTAAAGCAACCGATATTATTGTCGCTATCACTAATACTGCCAAGGTCGTTAAAGAGATTCATGTGACGACTGGTGATATTAAGGCTGGTGATGATGCAGCCGAAGTCTTACCACTTGCTCCTGGAGAGACTGCTGCAAAGCCAAGTGGCAAAGTCGATTATGACCAATTAGGTGCCGATATTGTTAAAAATGTCGGTGGAGTCGAAAATGTTCGCAGCGTTATTCACTGTATTACTAGAGTCCGTTTCTATCTCAAGGATGACAATAAGGCTAATGATGCTGTCATCAAAGGGATGAATGGTGTCATTGATGTCGCTAAAGCTGGTGGACAATATCAAGTTGTTATCGGACCAGCAGTTGTGGACGTTTATGATGCTGTTGTCAAGGCCTTAGGACCTGGTTTTGGAGACAGCGATGACGCAGTAGCACAACCAAAAGCTAAGGCTCCAGATGGTGTCTGGCCAAAAACTAAGTTTTATTTCAGCTCATTAATCGGTGTTATTACTGCAAGTATGATGCCAATTATCGGACTGTTAGCCGCTTCAAGTATTTTGAAGGGACTTTTAGCTTTAATCGTTTCCGCTAAATGGATTTCTGCTACGAGTTCAACTTATATGATTATTAATGCAATGGGCGATTCAGTCTTTTATTTCTTACCAATTTTAGTTGGATTCACAGCTGCAAAACGTTTAGGTGCAAACCAAATTATCATGGGAGTTATCGGTGGTGTCTTGGCTTATCCAACATTAGTTCAAGTCGCTACTAAATCGAGTTCAATGGCGATGAATATCAATTCAAACTTCTTTGGTATTCCGATTCATATTGCCAACTATACCTACTCGATCTTCCCAATGATTGCTGCCGCATGGATTGCTTCTAAGCTGGAACCATGGCTCAAGAAACACATCGTACTCTCATTGAGAATGATCCTCAGTCCTTTACTTGAAGTATTTATTGTCAGCGCAATCATTATTGTCGTTGTGGGACCTATTATTACTTTAATTAGTTCATACTTAGCTGCCGGAATCGTGGCAATGCTAGTAATTAGTCCAGCTATTTCAGGTCTGATCATTGGTGGATTGTATCAATGTTTGGTTATTTTTGGTCTACATTGGGCCGTTATTCCAGTGGTTGCCAGTCAAATTGCGACAACTGGACATAGTGCTTTGAATGCTATCGTTTCAACAACGATGGTGGCTCAAGGTGCTGCTGCAATGGCTGTCTTCATTAAGACTAAGAACCATATTGATATTAAGCAAATTGCTGGTGCTGCAACGCTATCAGCCTTTTCTGGTGTTACTGAACCTGCAATGTATGGTATTAAATTGAAGTATGGTCGTATTTTCTGGACTGCTAATATTGGTAGTGCGGTAGGTGGATTATTGACCGGCTTGTTACATGTTGATATGTGGGGCTTCGCCGGTTCATTGATCGGTTTTGCATCATTTATCAATCCTAAGGGAATTGACAGTAGCTTTACTGGTTACTTGATTGCTTCTGCAGCTACAATCGTTGTTGCCTTTGTATGTACTTATATGTTTGGCTTCAAAGAAGAAGATTTCGATCACAGTCATGAAGTTGAAAAAGTAAGTTTAGGTAGTCGTGAACCAGCTGCTACTAATTAATTTAAGAGTCTCTTAAAAACGATTTTTTTATTAGGATTTGTCATATAATAATGGCAAGTCCTTTTTTTGTACCGGAGGTGTAGCATTAATGGGTGAAGTTAAAATCAGACCCACTCGGCCTGAAGAAGTTGAAGAATTATGGGAAATTGGATTCAGTGACCCCAGGGCTGAATGGACTAAATTCAATGGACCTTATTTTAATCAGAAACTACCAACCAAGGAAGAATTCGTCAGTGTTTTAGCCTATAAGAATTGGATCAACCGTCCCAACCGACTATTGATTACTTATGATGATCAAATTGTTGGTTCAGTCGGAGCAGGTTTTGAAGATGGTGATTTGCATCGTTGGTTAGATATGGGGATAATTGTTTATCGTAGTGATTTGTGGGACCAACAGATTGGTAGCCGTGCTTTAAAACTTTTCATTGATTATCTGTTCAAATTATATGATTTACCACATCTAGGTTTGACGACTTGGTCAGGAAATCCACGCATGATGCATGTCGCCCAAAAAGTGGGGATGAAGCAAGAAGCTTGTATCCGTCAGGTCCGTTATTACCATGACCAGTATTACGATAGCGTTAAATATGGAATTTTAAGAAATGAATGGAAAGATTTGAAGAAACAATAGGATCGACAGCTAATTTGTGGTTGGGTCTGAAGTGTAGCTTCATTCTCAGGCAATAAACATTTCATTGAAGTGAACCAGCAAAGTTGGTTGGTTCACTGTTTTTTTGTCTCGAAAATAGTGGTTAATTTAAGGTCTCAAACTCGGGACCAATAAGGAGTTAAGTGGACAATGTTTGTCTGACTGCTTACAATTAAAAACGAGTTTCTACTTATATAATGAGGAGTTTTGATTTTATGAAATATATGCTTGGCGTTGACATTGGTACGACAAGTACAAAAAGTGTACTCTATGACCTAAAAGGTAAAGTGATAGCCCATGCCAATAGTGGTTATAAATTGTATCAAGAAGTACCAGATATGGCTGAAGAAGACCCAGAAGAAATTTTTGATGCCGTAATTGAAGTGATGAGTCAAACTTTGCGTCAGATTGATGTTAAAGCCGATGAACTAAAGGGCGTTTCCTTTTCTTGTGCCATGCATAGCTTGATTCTGATGGATAAAAATGATCAGCCTTTGACGCGAGCCATTACTTGGGCTGACAACCGGGCTGCCAAATACAGTGAAGAACTAAATGAAAATGGTTGCGGAGCTCAGATCTACGCAAAAACCGGAACCCCAATTCATCCTATGGCACCACTGTCCAAAATCTTGTGGTTACGAAATGAAAAGCCAGAATTATTCAAAAAAACTAAGAAGTTTATTGATTTGAAGTCTTATATCTTCTTCAAATTGTTTGGTGTCTATAAAATGGACTATTCGTTGGCCTCGGCTACTGGATTGTTCAACATTTTTACGTTGGATTGGGAAAAACAGGTTTTGGATCTTTTGCAAATTCAATCAGAGCAATTACCAGATCTAGTCGAGACAACCGACATGATCACTGGATTAAAACCTCAATTTGCGGATCTTTTAGAGATTGATACTCAAACACCATTCGTCTATGGAGCTAGTGATGGGGTACTTTCAAATTTAGGGGTGAATGCAATTGAGCCAGGAGTAGTGGCGGTAACAATTGGTACTAGCGGTGCCGTCCGTGTAGTAGTGGATAAAACTATCGTTGATCCTGATGGAAAATTGTTCTGTTATGCATTAACAAACGATAAATGGGTCCTTGGCGGCCCCGTCAATAATGGTGGGATCGTCTTTCGTTGGGTCAAGGATCAATTATTTGCCCCAGAAAGAATTACAGCCCAACAAATGCAAATTTCGGCTTATGATCTTTTGACACAAATTGCTGAAAAGATTCCCGCTGGTTCAGATGGTTTACTGTTTCATCCCTATCTTGGCGGAGAACGGGCACCGATTTGGAATGCCTATGCTAGAGGCTCATTTTTTGGCTTAACTAGAAAGCACACGAGAGCACATATGGTTCGTGCAGCCTTAGAGGGAATAGTTTACAATCTGTACGTAGTCATGTTGACAATCGAAAAACTTACCGGTAAACCCGTCAGTATTCAGGCAACTGGTGGTTTTTCACGGTCAAGTTTGTGGCGACAGATGTTGGCTGACATCTTTGAACAGCCAGTGACCATTCCCGAGAGTTTTGAAAGTTCATGTCTGGGAGCAGCGGTTTTAGGGATGTACGCTCTGGGTTATATTGATGATTTAGCGGCCGTAAAAAATATGGTTGGAGTAACCCACGTTCACCAGCCTAATCAAAAAAACTTTGAAGTTTATCGTGAATTATTACCGATTTGGATCAGATTGTCTGATATCTTATCTCCGGAATACAAAGAAATTGCAGAATTTCAAAAGCGACATGAAAAATAAATTAGAATGCAAAAAAAGTTTCAAATTTAACTTTTAAAAAAAGATGCCAATAATCCTTTTATATCAAGGACGGTGGCATCTTTTTTAATCTTTTTATAACCTAAACGTTAATGAAATAAATGAAAATGGCGCTGTCTTGTGTCGGATTATGTCAATTTTTATAAAAAAAGGATCGTTGAATTATCAACGCTAAGTACCATTTATGTTGCAATTATATTACTAAGATTACAGAAAACAGCTTTTTTGTAAACTTACAGACGTTGTCATGTAATATATTCCTGTTAGTATATGCAACATAGCAAATGAGGGCTAAGAAAAATATTTTATATATAAGGATGTAATCAATTCATGAAAAAAGTTTTATCAATCGCTTTAGTAAGTACTATGGCTTTAACAGCAATCGCAACAACTACTAAGACTGCTCAAGCTGCAGTAATACTCGACAGTAAACACGTTCAAGTTGAAGCAGGGGACACATACAAGAGCATCGCTGCTAATGCAGGTGTAACAATCGCTGAACTAGAACAAGCAAACGGCCGTGAAGTTGGCGGATTTGACTTGATTTTCCCAGGTGAAACAGTTACATTACCAGGTGCTACATCAACCCAAGCAACACAAACTACACAAACTACACAAACAACTGATACAAGTTATCAAGCACCAACACAATCAACTCAAACACAAACAACACAAGCTGCTTCACAAACACAAACAGCCACACAATCAACTACTGCTACTACAGGTACATCACAAGGAACATTCAAGATTTCATTCTATGATCCAGCTGTTTTAGGTTCAAACATGGGTTATGGTGGTGTTGCTGCTAACCTTTCAGTATTCCCTAAGGGTACAACACTTAAGATCACACTTTCTGATGGTACAGTTTTGATCAGAACAGTTAATGATACAGGTACATTTGCATACAGTAACCCTAACCAATTAGACGTTGCTATGCCAAATAACCAAATCCCTTCATACGGTGTAACAACTGCATCTGTTGAAGTACTTTAAGAATAAATTGTCAATTATTGAGAGACTTGATTAATTTCAAGTCTTTTTTTGTTTAATTCACACTTTGCAAAGTCAGTTCGTAAATCCTATACTAGTTAGCAAAGAGGGAGTGAATTAAATGAAAAATACAAGTTCTGATTGTACTGAAATTCTAGTCGGTAAAGCCGCTAGTATGGATGGTTCCACTATTGTCGCCCGTAATGAAGACGGTTATGGTCCAATCAATCCGATTAAGTTTGTTGCTCATGAAGCTCAAGATAAAAAAGATGCTTTTTATGTCTCGGTAACTACTGGTGTTAAAGTTCCGCTACCTAATCACTCTTACCGTTATACCGCTACACCACAAGCTGACCAAAGCGATGGTCAGTACGAAGAGGCAGGTATCAATGAGTTTAACGTTGGGATGAGTTCTACTGAAACAACCGCAACTAACGCTCGTGTCTTAGGTTATGATCCATTAGTAAATGATGGTATCAATGAAGAAGCTATGTTGACACTAGTTTTACCTTACATTAAAAGTGCTAAAGAAGGAGCAAAACGCTTAGGTGCCTTGTTGGAAAAGTATGGTACAGGCGAATGCAATAGTATTGCTTTTAATGACAAGGATGAAATTTGGCTATTAGAGACAGCTGGTGGTCATCATTGGGCTGCAATGCGCTTGCCAGAAGATACCTATGCAATTGTTCCTAACCAAACAGTCATGCAAGAAGTTGATGTCAATGACACTGACAATTTCTTAGTTGCCACTGATCTAGTTGATTTCGTTGAGAAACATCATTTGAATCCTCAACCTGGCCACTTTAATTTCAGAGATATCTTTGGAACTCAAGATGAGGCCGATGCTTATTACAATACACCCCGTACTTGGTACGGTCAGAAGTTATTCAATCCTGAGATCGAACAAGAACCAACGTCTCAAGATATGCCTTTGTTGAGAAAACCTACGAAGAAGATTTCAATTGAGGATGTTCAATTCTTCTTATCATCACATTACAATGGAACGAAGTATGATCCATTTGGAACCTTTGCTTCAGGAACTGCCGCACAACAACGTCAATTCCGTTCAATCGCAATGGATCGTAATCAAGCTTCTTCAATTTTACAAATTAGAAATGACGTTGACGAAAATCATGCTGCCATACAATGGCTATCAATGGGCTTCTTTGCTTACAGTCCATACGTTCCATTCTATACAAATATCACTGATACACCTGAGGATTACAAGAATACGACTAATGATGTCGACATTGATAATGTTTATTGGCTCGAAAAAACTTTGTCCGTCTTGATCGAACCACATTATCATGAATATTCTGACATGATCCATGCCTATTTAGATGGTTGTCAGTCATTTGCACGTCAGCGCTTAGAGGTAACTGATCGAGTCATCGATGGATTTACTGATGATGTTTCGGAGTTTTTGACTGAAAGCAATTTGAAGACCGCTACTGAAATATCAAGTCGTACTCACAAGCTATTTGACCAAATCGTTAAAAAAGGTTTGCTACTTTCTAAGACAACTTGGGAGAAGGGACAAAACCTTTAATCAAAAGACCGTTGAGGTCTTTTTTTGTTGACTAAAAATAAAAATGTTTTAGAATTTGAAGATAAGAAAAGTTTGGAGTGAATTTATGAGAAAAGTTAAGTGGATCATACTATTACTTTTAATCATGATTCCTATTTTTAGTAATCAACAAACTGTTAGTGCCAGCACCGAAAAAAGACAAACACCGACCCTTTTTTTCCATGGTTTTGGCGGTACACAGCGGTCAATGGATTATTTGATCGATCAATCTCAACGTGATGGCTTCGCTACAAGAACGCTGACCATCGTTGTAACGCCTGGTGGCAAGGTTCTAACTTATGGCTCTTGGCCAAAATCGGCTAAGAACCCTGAGATTCAAGTGTTGTTTGAGAATAACCACGAATCAGATTATCATCATACGGCTCAGTGGATTGATTCTATCCTAACGAAATTGCATCAAAAGTATGGTGTCGACCATTTTAATGCCGTGGCTCATTCTTGGGGTAATAATGCCATTATGTATTACTTAGAGAACTACAGTCAGAAAAGAAATCAGCCCCAGATTAAATCACTAGTCAACATTGCTGCACCGATGCAAGTTCTCCAGCGTGATATTTATCGTCGCAACGATTGGCGTTATTCGAACCAATTACGCAAAGATTTTCAGTCATATACCAAACCTAACTCTGAAATTAGAAAACTACCGATCCGAGAATTGAATATTATGGGACAGTTGAGTCCTGACGACCACTTTGACAAAGCAGTCCCCGTTTCATCTGCACGTTCTTTAAGAAAAGTCTTTAAAGGGCCTGACCAAAGCTATCAAGCACATCTATTCACTGGTCCCAAGGCAGAACACAGTGCTTTAACTCGTCGTAATCCTCGAGTTTTACATGAGATTGAGCATTTTTTATGGGAAGCTGATTAATATTCCGCAAATCTTTATAGCGAATTCATTAAATCGTCACATTTTTTCTTTAAAGTAGCAGTTAAAATATTAAATGAGTGAAAAATGGGTGATGCAATGAATTTTTTGATAATTGCAGTGATTTTTATTCTTGGACTCAGCTTAGTAAATTTTGGCGGTCACATGAAGAGTAGAATAGCCGCAAAAATCTTCTATTTGATTGGGACAGTCAACATCTTGCTGGCAATGTATATAGCTTGGCCAAAGTAAAAAAGAGGTCCAGTAAGTCTAGTTTTTGGAACCCAATATAAAAAAAGTGATCTAATTCGTATTTTGAATTAGGTCACTTTTATTTTTGCTCAGCAAGCTATATGTATGTGAATGAAATTGGTAGAGATAATCGTTTTATTCGACGGCAACTAATTGAACATTGTCGACGGAAGTAGACAGTTTTAATTTTTCGATCAATTCACCAATTGTCCCATTGAGGTGACTGATATCTAACGAGATGACCACTGTAGCGACGTTATGAATTGGAATATTTTGATTGATCGTTAAAATACTGGCATTCGATTCAGAAATGTCGACGAGGACCTTTGAAAGAATACCTTGTTCGTGATCAAGCATCATTGAGATAACGGCTTTACGGTCGTTCATCTCTTCATCAGGTAGGAAGACTAGATCCTTATATTTATAATAAGTTCCTCGACTGATGCCGACTTTTTTGACCGCTTCACTAACGTTATGAACTTTTTTTGTTTCGAGAAGATTTCTTGCCTTGATCACGCGATCAAATGATTCAGGAAGAATCGAGCTATCGACAATATAATATTTTTCCACAGTCTGAATCTCCTATCGATTTAAATTAACATTTAAATTATATCATTGAACAAGGTTTGTTTGGTTTAAAGATGAGGCTTTTTTTGCTATTCTAAGAGTGATCGGAGATGTTAATATTGAAGACTTTAGTAGTAGTATCTCATCCAGAGATTAATAATTCACAGACACAACAATTTTTACAAGAGGGTGCCAAACTACAAGATGTTACTTGGCATCATGTTGAGAGTTTGCAGTCGATCGATGTTGCTAAAGAACAGAAGTTATTATTTGAAAATGATCGGATTATCCTTCAATTTCCATTATACTGGTACGCTGCTCCTGAAGGATTGAAGCATTGGGAGGATCAAGTTCTGACCCGCAATTTTGTTTATGGTGATGGCGATGACAATTTAGCTGACAAAGAGTTTGGTATCGTGGTCAGTACCGGAATGCCCTTAACAGCTTTTCGTCGTGGTGGAAGCGAAAATTTCACGATCGATGAGATCATGGCGCCTTATTATGCGATTGCCAAACGGGGAAAAATGCAGATCATGCCTACCTTCACAATTGCTCAATTTCAGTATTTGACAGAAAAAGGCCAGATGCAATTGTTGATCGACTATCAGCGTTTTTTGACTCAAGAGTATCCTGATACGTTGACACATCGTCAAGAATGGTTTGAACGAGAATTTACCGATCGCTTTAAAAACTTTGATGGCACGAATTGTAATGAATGCGAAACGATTTTAAATACATTCATTCAACAATCAGAAGACATTGAACAGTTGAAAAGCACGATTGGTCTAATTAAAAAAGGGGAGGATGAGTAAGTATGGATGATAATGGTGCTTGGTTAAAAAACAAAGTCAACGAACTATCAAAAGAACAGCATTCTTACGAAAACCGAGCTTTTTTAGTAGCAATGGAGAATATTATTGACGAACAAAATCGCCGCTTGGAACAATTAAAAGGCGAAGTCGATGGACGGCTTTGGAATCATGAACAGTGGTAAAAAAAAGGACAGCTAATTCCTAATTTGGATTAGCTGTCTTTTCGCTTCTTAATGAACGAAGATAAACTCACGGTTATCTTTATTGAGAAAGGTCAAATCGTTGATATCAAGATTTAAATAGTCGTGAAAGCGGGTTTTCAAAGCATTAGCGGCCTTGACATGATCTTCTTTTCGGTCTGGTTGAATATTTTCCATATAGAAAAGTAAGTTTTTAGTGTCATCAGTTGCTGCAACTCTGGCACTATCACGCCAAGCCCAGCAGCGGGATAGGATATCTTTATCATCGCGATAAACTACTTCTCCTGGTAAGGCTTCTTCGATCTCATCTTCACCGATAGGCGTAAACTTTTCACCGCCTTTAGCAACGGTTAAATGAATATCACCTATGATGTTATCGAGATTTTCAGCTGCAATGGGGAAAGCGTACTCTAAAGAAACTGAGTTGTAGACATCAACAACTGGATTGATATTGCCGACACCTTTATTGTTCTTAGCGCGTTTTAGTAAATTTTCGACCGCGTTGCGAGCGCCTTTTTTGGTTTTGAACTTTCGATAAGCTTCTCGCCAAGCCGCAACAACCGGATTGACACTGATGGGATCGTCAGGAACCCATTTCTTAGCAATTTCATTGGCATTTTGAATCAAATCAGCTGGAACATTTGTTGCATCGTGATTATCAACGTTGTGAGCTGTCATAACGGCGATTTCTACCTCAGGGAAAATATCCCAAAATTCTTGATCTACAATAATTTTTTGCATCCGTAATCCCTCCGAAAGATTATATAAACCCATTATAAGCTATTACTAGCTGATATTTCAGAAAATCAAAAATTAAATAATTGACTAGCTGTAACTGTGTGAGTAACATGTTATGTGATTAAGGGAGGAATTTGCTGTGAACTATTTAATAACTGGAACCACTGGACATTTAGGTCATCAGATCTTGCAACAATTGTTGAAATTAGTACCAAAGAAAAATGTAACTGCTGGAGTTCATACAATTGCCAAGGCCAAGGCAATTAAAGATGCTGGTATCAAAGTGAGCCCAATTGATTTTAATGATCCTAAGACCTTGAATCAAGCATTCTCGAATCAAGATGTCTTGATTTACGTGCCTAGCAAAAGTCATGACAGTTTTAGTCGTGTGTCGGAATTAGAGCACGTCATCATGGCCGCTAAAACTGCCAAAATCAAACATTTCTTGGCGATGGGATTTATTGCCGATCAAGTAAATAATCCGTTTGCCTTGTCAGCTTTCTATGGTTATTTGCCCAGACGCTTAGCTAGCAGTGGTTTGAATTATACTATCATCAGAAATGCTTTGTATGCAGATCCATTGGTGCCATATCTACCTGAGTTGATCGAACGAAAAAATGTTATTTATCCGATGCAAGATCAGGCTTTGTCATTTATTAGTTTAACCGAGAGCGCGGCAGCGTTTGCCAAAGTTGCGGCAACTGAAACGCTAATGGTTACTGGTAAAGTTTATACTTTAACACAAGCTCGTAATTATACGATGCCCCAGCTGGCAGAAGTTTTGTCGAAAGTTTCCGGAACAAAGATTGGTTACCAGCCAGTCAGTTCGAGTGAATTTGCCCAAATGTATAATCAGGGTAACGAAGGTCATATGTTGGCGTCGATGTATGATGCTGGAGCAATTGGCTTGTTGAATGAGACTAGCCGAGATTTTGAGACAATTATGGGTCATGGACCATTGACTTTAGAGGAATATTTAAAACAGAATTATCAAGCATAAAAATAGCCACTGATTCGCATTTTTAGAATCAGTGGCTATTGCTAATTATTTAAGGTTTTTGCTTTTTGTTCGACTAAGATTGTTTCAATAATATCCTGTAGCGTAACATTGTTAAATTTTCTCAAGGCCGCCATTTTAGCTTCTTCATAATAATTACCGAGGACTTTTTGAATATTTCCTCCCACAATACATTCTGGATTGGTATTCGTGTCCAATGTGAACAGCTGTCGGTCGTTTTCGACTGCTAAATAGATATCTAACAGCGTAATATCTTTAGGTTCTCTGGCAAGGCGTGGTTCAGCTGTACCTTTCTTAGTTGCAATCAACTGATTTTCTCTGAGGTTACTCATCAAACGACGAACCACTACCGGTGAAGTTTGGATACTCTGAGCGATTAATTCGCTGGATAGTTTTTGACTCTGATAGACTTCAATGAATGCTAAAATGTGAACCGAATCACTGAAACGTGTGGAAACTCTCATAAAATATTACCTCAATCTGTAACTTTTATTATTACAACCGCTATATTAGCTACTTTTTAACAAATAGTCAATAATTTGGTGATATGCTAATGAATTGACACTAATCTAGGGATAAACTATATTATTCATGTTACTTAAAAAGTTACATGGAAGAGATTAACATGATAAAGTTTGAGCACGTTTCTAAACAATATGAGGGCACTCTAGCTATAAACGATTTAAATTTAGAGATCTCAGATGGAGACTTCTTTGTTTTAGTTGGTACGTCAGGTAGTGGCAAGACTACTACTCTGAGAATGATCAATCGATTGATCAAGCCAACTGCTGGGGAAATTCTCATCGATAATAAAAATATTGAAAACTATGATTTACAAAAAATGCGGCTGAATATGGGTTATGTTTTACAAAACATTGCCTTGTTTCCTAATTTGACAATTGAGGAAAATATCACGATCCAACCTGATTCTTTACACTGGCCAAAAGAAAAACGCCATCAAGTCGCTTGGGATTTATTGAAAAAGGTGGGGCTTGATCCTCAAAAATACGCCCAACGTTTGCCAAATGAATTATCTGGTGGGGAACAGCAGCGTGTAGGAATCATTCGAGCACTGGCAACAAGTCCCCAATTAGTCTTGATGGATGAACCGTTCAGTGCTTTGGACCCCATTTCTCGGACCCAATTGCAAGATCTAGTCTTGAGATTACACCGTGAGTTACAGACAACTTTTATCTTTGTGACCCATGATATGCACGAGGCGATTCGTTTAGGAGATACAATTGCAGTTTTGAGTAAGGGTAAATTAGAACAAGTTGGCAATCGGGATGAAATTTTGAACCACCCTAAAAATGATTTTGTTCGTGGCTTCTTTCAAAATGAAAAGAACGGCCAAAATACGGTCGGAGAAATCATTGACGCTGGTTTTGGTACGATCACTGATGAGGTCTTAAATTCGACCTTATTAAAATCCGATTCCATCAATCGTTTGGCCACTGAATTAAAGGAAAATCAGGGTGTAGTGGTCTTTAATGATGATAGTGAAAACTATCAACTCTCTACGGCTGACTTATTGGACTTCTTAGCTAAGGAGAGTGAGGAATAATGAGCGCATTAATTCATGTTTTACAAACCCAAAGTAGTGGTATTTGGGAAGCTTTGGGTCAACACATTTCAATTTCCTTGATTTCATTATTCATTGCTGCTGTAATCGCCATCCCTTTGGCTATTATTTTAATGACGCATAAACGGATTGCGGAAATAATTTTACAAATAACCAGTATTTTACAGACGATTCCAAGTTTAGCACTGTTAGGAATTTTGATTCCTATTGTAGGTATCGGGACAATTCCAGCGATAATTGCTTTAGTCGTGTATGCCGTGATGCCTATCTTTCAAAATACATATTCAGGTCTAACGAATATCGATCCTAACTTAGAAGATGCGGCAGAAGCCTTTGGTCTATCGCGTTCAAAAAAATTGTTAAAATTTCAATTGCCATTAGCAATGCCAATGATTATTTCAGGTATTCGTATTGCCATGGTCATGATCATCGGAACCGCCACTTTGGCAGCTTTGATCGGCGCAGGTGGACTTGGGACGTATATTCTGTTGGGAATTGAGACGAACAACAATGCTTTACTGCTCGTAGGTGCCATTCTTTCGGCCATTTTGACCTTGATTTTCAGTGGTCTGATCAAAGGTATTTCCAAATTGTCGCTGAAAAAAATGGGAATCTTATTTGCAACATTTGTGGTCGTTTTAGGCGGTTGGGCAGGATACCGCAGTATTGTTAAACCACCTGTCGACATTACAATTGCCGGTAAGATGGGTAGTGAACCGGAGATCTTGATCAATATGTACAAAGATTTGATTGAACAAGATAATCCGAATGTAAAAGTTTCCGTTAAACCAAATTTTGGTGGGACTTCATTTCTGTATAAGGCTTTGCAGTCAGGTTCAATTGATATCTATCCTGAATTTACGGGGACAGTTTTGCAAGCTTTAGTCACTACCAAACAGACTGTCAGTCATAATCCTGAAAAAACATATCAGCTGGCCAAATCTTTGTTGAAAAAAGAAGCCAATATGGAATACCTCACACCAATGAAATATCAAAATGGTTATGATTTAGCGGTGAAAAAGAGCTTTGCCCAAAAATATAATTTAAAAACCATCAGTGACTTAAAGAAAGTTGAACATCGACTTCACGCTGGTTTCGATCCCGATTTTTATCAACAAAAAGATGGTTTCCCAGGTATTCAAAAGAAATACGGCTTAGAAATAGCTAGCGTTAAGACGATGGAGCCATCGATTCGTTATAAGGCAATTGCTAATGGGAAAGTTAACTTAGTTGATGGCTATACTACTGATCCCGAAATTAAAGAGTACAACTTGGTAGCACTGAAAGATGATAAGAATCATTTCCCACCTTATCAAGGAGCACCATTGATGACGGAAAAATTTGCCATGGAACACCCTGAAATCAAGCGAAGTTTAAATAAATTAGCTGGAAAAATCAGTGAGTCTGATATGCAAAAAATGAATTATTTAGTAACTGTTAAGCATGAGAAAGCTTCAAAAGTTGCCCGTGATTATCTAGTTGCTCATGATTTACTTAAATAGTTGAGTTGAATACTCAACTTTTTTTGTGTCTAATGGCAATTTTGTTGTAACATAATCTTCATTGAGAAGGAGTGATTTTATCAAAAATTCAATACAGACAAGGATCATCGGGTTGGTTTCAGGCTTGGTCCTCAATGCGTTTGGCAATGGACTCTGTATTTCAGCCAACATGGGTAGTGGCTTGTGGACAGCTTCTGCAGTCAATATGACAAAGTGGTTTGGATGGAATACTGGATTATTATTATTCATTATCGGGGTGATCAATGCGATCACCAATCAATTTCTAATTCGTCGCTTTGATGGTCGGAGATTAATTGGGGAAATTTTATATGTGATGTTCTTTAGTTATTTTGTAAATGTTTTTACCGTTATGCTCAATGCAATCGGGGTACCAAACTTATCAGTCTTTGTGCGCACTATTTTGTCATGTTTAGGTGTGGCCTTTTTCTGTGTGGCGATTTCACTTTATCAAAGAGCCAATATAGTTATGCACCCTAACGATGATACGACGAATATCTTGCGATTCATGTATTTGAAAGGTAATTCAACAGCAGCCCAAATTATTGATTTTATTCCACCGATTATAATAATTATTATTGCCGGTTTAGCAATCCACAACGTATATTCAGTTAATATTGGAACAATTTTTTCATTTATCTTCAATGGAATTTTGATTGCGGCTTCAGATAAGTGGATCTGGCCTAGCTTAAAGCATAATTTTGCTACCAAGTTTGATTAAAATAATGATATTTGGTATATAAGTGAAATTTTCTCTAATTAGTTATATAATGATTACACAGGTAGAAAGGAAAACGCTTTCACAAAGTATGCCTGTGTGGTTTTAATAATTAATTAGGTGGTGCGTATTGATGAAATTGAATGACAATACCGAAGCAAAGAGAGTTCTATCGGAGCTGTATACCGATATTAATAATGCCAAGGACTTAGATAAAGAGGGATATACTAAGGACTTTGTCTTAAAAACATATAATTTATTAAATAAAAATTATTCTTTCCAATATTTATTTGGTAGATTACGTGATGATCGACAAGTTAAACATACCCTTAATCAACTTGAGGGTGGCGAAGAATATATGGAACAAATCAATCAATTTGCTCACAATGTTGGCTATGCAATTAATTAAAAATTGAATATTTTACCGAAACCTCAGCTTGCTGGGGTTTTATTTTGGCCTTTTTTAAATCTTTTGTTGTATTTGCAACAAAATGAGCGTACAATATTTTTTATTCGAAAGCGAGGCAATTATCATGGCTGATATTTTGAGATCGATTGGCGTAATAGCTCGTTCCTTAGATTCAATCAGTAACATTGAATTTAAACAATATAATTTGACCAAGGGACAATACATTTACTTGGCTAGAATTTATGAGCATCCCGGAATTATTCAAGAAAAGGTTGCAGAAATGATCAAAGTGGATCGAACTACGGCCGCAAGAGCAATTCAGAAGTTAGAAAATAATGGCTTCGTTACTAGAGAGCAGTCTGTTGACAATAAAAAAGAGAAGAAGCTTTTTGTAACGCAAAAGGGCAAAGATACTTATCCAATTTTGGCTCGTGAGGAGCATTATTCAAATGAAATTGCTTTGAAAGGATTGTCCGCCAGTGAGCGTAAACAGATTTTTCAATTATTGGAAACTGTTGAAAGTAATATTGCTGACAATTGGGAGTACGTCAAGAAAGGTAATAAGCGGATCTATTGATGATAACGATTAAAAGATGTACTTTAGACGACTTGGCCACTTTACAAAACGTCAGTATTGAAACCTTTACCGATACTTTTGCACAATCCAATACACCGCAAGATTTAGCGGACTATTTAGAGCAAGCTTACAATCTTTCTACCTTGCGAAAAGAGCTATTGAATCAACATTCGGAATTTTATTTTATTCTAGTTAATGGTCAAGTTGCGGGCTTTTTAAAGATAAATATTTTGGATGCACAAACGGAAAAGATGGCAGATTATTTTATCGAAATTCAAAGAATCTATGTCCGAACTAAGTTTAAACGACAGCATCTTGGAAGCCAATTGATGGATTTAGCTTTGAGGCGCGGGGTTGAATTACATAAACATCAAGCTTGGCTTGGTGTGTGGGAGAAAAACTTCACAGCTCAGAAATTTTACGAATCAAAAGGATTTAAACGTTTTGGTTCACATAGATTTTGTATGGGAGATTCAGTGCAGACTGACTATATTTTAACAAAGGATTTGAGGGAAAATGACACAAGTAATCGTAGATAAAAAATTTTGGGAGCTATTCCCAGAGGCACAAATAAGTACCTTGACCATTCATCAAATTGACAATCATGTCAACGAAAAGGATGATCCTTATTTTACCAAGCTGTTGAATGATGCAGCTCAAATTTCACAACAATATATAACCAATGAATCATTTAAAGATAATGAAGTGGTTGATGAATGGCGACAAGCCTTTCGTAAGTTCAAAACTAAGAAGGGTGTCCGTTGTTCAATTGAGGCGCTATTAAAAAGGGTCAGTCAAGGACGAGAATTTACACCAATTAACCCCTTAGTAGACATTTATAACAGTATTTCTTTGAAATATGGTGTGCCCTGTGGTGGTGAAAATATCAATGCTTTTGTGGGTGACTTACATTTAGGAGAGGCCAAAGGTGGCGAGAATTTTAAACCACTGGGTGCGACTGAAGATTCACCCGCATTACCAGGCGAGATAATTTATTATGATGAAGCTGGAGCTATCTGTCGTTGTTTGAACTGGCGGGAAGCTCAACGAACTATGTTAACAGAAGATACTACCGATTCAGTTTTGGTAATTGAAGCCATCAATCAAAAACAAGCTTTGCGTGCTAATGAAGCTGTTGTAGAATTGAAAAAACTGATTGCAGATTACTTTAAAGTTGACGGTAAGATTGAACATTTGAGTAAGGAACATCCCCAAACTGACAATTTGTAATCATAAAAAAGGCAAAATCAACTAGGATAAACTAGTGATTTTGCCTTTTTATCTATTAAAAATTAAACAGTTGTTAACGATCGATATCGATCAAGCCAAAAGTTAAAACAGTGATACCAATAACTAAGGCACAAATGAAGTAAAAGAAGATCGTCGTGGTATTAATACCGATTCCTAGAGAGAAACCAATCAGGTAAGGTCCGACCGCAGCTCCGATTCTTCCAATTGATTGCGTAAAGCCGATACCCATACCTCGTAATTCGATGGGATATTGAGTTGGCGTTAGTGCAATCATGATACCCCAAGCGCCTAGAGTGAAGAATGATAAGAGACATCCGCTGAATAGTACCATTGCTTCAGAATTGGCGTTTCCAAAGAGAAAGGCGCCAATAATAGTCCCAATCAAATAAATTGTCAGAACTTTTTTGCGACTGATTTTTCCCATTAAGTATGCAGCTAGAAAGTATCCTGGCAGTTGAGCAAATGTAGTGATCAAGGTGTAAGTGAAACTCAATGAGATCGATAAGTTACGTTTGATCAAAATACTAGGTAACCACAGAAAGAGACCATAATAAACGAACATGATAACGAACCAGAGAATACTCAAGCAAAGCGTCGTGCGACTAAATTTGGTCGACCAAATTTCTTTGAAAGCAAAATTCATTTTTAATTTATCATTTTTCACATTAGTTTCTGCTGGTAAGTGATGACGTAAAACCAGTGTGTAGAGAGCAGTTACTGATGTAATGATGACAGTAAATTTCCAACCGTATGCAGGCATCACCAGCGTTGCTAGTAGTGAAGCAAAGATCCAACCCACAGCCCAGAAGCTATCGACTAAAATTAACATCTTGGAACGTTGGTGTCCTGAAAATGAGTCAGCAATAATAACGGATGCTACTGGCAATTCGCCACCTAGACCGACCCCAGTTAAGAAGCGGATGAAGAGAAATTCATTAACATTATTAGTTAAAGCTAAAAATAAATTGCTGATCGAAAAGATCAATAAGGTCACCATCATGATATTTTTCTTTCCAAAACGATCAGCTAAGTAGCCGAAGAGAACTGCTCCGACCATCATTCCGATTGTTGTGATTGAGCCTACTAAACCGATCTGACTCGCAGTCAATCCCCAATCCTTTTTGATCAATGGCATTATAAATGATAATAAAGCAACGTCGGCGGCATCGAATAACCAGGCCGTTCCAATGACCATTAAAAGTTTTAGACCACCGCGTTTAGATGTTTCAATCTTTTGTGATTCCAAATTGCACCTCCAAGATTTATAGTGAAATATTACTATTTTTAGTAAAGGTAAAATTTACCTTTAATACTATAAAAAAAGACTACCACTAGTCTTTTTGATGGTCAAGTTATCATTTCAATTGATACAGTTTGGCTGGACGTCCACTTTTTCCGTGTTCCAAGCCGATTTCTTTAAAGAGGTGAGCGTGAGTTTTGCGGAAATTGGAATTATCAATTTGTTGAATATCTTCTTTTAGGAATGTGGCATAGACTTCACGAGCCTGTTTCAGAGTGAAACTAGTGCCTAAAATCAACAGGATAGTTGGTAAATAATCCAGTCGGTTAAGGATACGTTTGAAAGCTAAACGCAAGATCAACGCATGATCGCTGACAAGTTGAGCTTGACCTTGATACTGGTCGATGGTGTTATAAAAGTCTTCAACCGAAATTTTTGAACTAAGAGTCGTAAACTCTAAATCTTGGTATTTTAGTAAGTATTGTTCAGCTGAATAGCCAACTTCAAACCAGTTCACTTTTTCGGCTCCATAACCGGCTTTTAATTTAGGCATGGTTGGCAAATAAGTCATATACGTTAATGCAATTTCTCGATATTCTTCAGAGCGTTTGACATTGCTAAAAGTAGCTAATTGTTCTGTATAGAAATTGGGCAGATTAATTCCGATTTTTTCACGGATCAGTCGTAGTGAAGCTTGATCGGCACTTTCATCACTCCGTAAAGCAGTGATAGGTAAGCCCCAACGGCCAGTGTAATTGCCCAAAGAATTTTTAACTAACAGAATTAGTACTTTTTTGGTTTCATGATTGTAGCTCCAAATGATATTAGCAACGTTGATGAATAATTTATTTTGAAAATTCACTTCTGACATTTTTTAAATTCATCCTTTAACTATTTAATTATCTACTATTATAATTGACCTTTCGTCTAATTGGCTTCTTATGTTTGTAAATAATTCCTGAAAATTATATAACCTACCTAGAGATTGGTTGATCTCTAATTTTTAAACCAGATTAGTCTTGCATTTCTTCCCGATGGTCCCTGAGATAGACTACTGCAAGATAAGGGACTATAACATATCGATTTTTGATAGATATGAAGGGGAATATCTCATGAAAAAAATTTTAAAAAATAGTATGTTAATCGGTGCAGCTGTTTTAGGTGTTGCTTCGGTAGCTGGATCAAGCTATGTGGTCAAGGCGGCGGAAACACCTACCCAAACTAGTTTATCAAGTAGTGCTACAGCTAATTTGCAACCGGGTACAATTCAGTTGCTGACTGTACCTAACATTGATTTTGGCACCGTAAAATCTAGTGCTAATGATGTTACTTATGAGTCGTCGACCTTTAGTAGTGGTTTGGAAGTTGCTAACCCTGGTGAACCTACAGGTTGGAATGTTGTCGTTTCAAGTCCAGGATTTGCAATGGGGACACCAACTGATACACCAACTACTGCCGTCGGTCAAACTTTATTAGGAGCTAAACTTTCGATTAAAGATTCAGTTGAAAGTCCAGTGCATGCAGTAGATGCAGATAACGTTTCAGTTGCACCTGTCTTCACAAGTAGTATTCCAATCACAACTGCACCAGCTCCTGTACTAAATGCACCAACTGATACTGGTGTCGGTGCCTTTATGACAAGTTTCAACAACAGTGATGCTTCGTTGAGCGTGCCTGCTGGTAATATCGGTGGTTCATATTCAGCCATTCTGGATTGGACTTTATCTAATGCACCAGCTTAAAAAATGAATTAAGAGGGGTATATTTTTATATGCCTCTTTTTTTTATAGGAGGTAATCTTTTGAAGAAATATCTGATGGTTTTTCTAACCATAGTTGTTGGTGCATTTGTAGCAATCGTTTTTAATCAAGGTGAAGTTAAAGCAGCAGCTACAGCATCGCAAATCAATTATAGCATCTCACCAGAATTGCCTGATAATCAAGTAGCTCAAAATATTGGATATTACGACCTCAAAGTCGACCCGAATCAAAAGCAAACTATCAAATTTAAGATTAATAATTATGACACCACAGATCATACTTATATGGTGTCGGTGAATCGTGCCACAACTGATTTCAATGGCATTATTGATTATTCAGCACATGGAGTGACACCTGGCAATGACTTGAGTTACAACATTGAAGATTTAGTGACTTATCCGCATGAAGTCTCTGTCAGTGCCAAATCTTCCAAGGAAGTTTCAATTAATTTAAATGCACCAAAGGGAAATTTTGATGGAGTATTGCTTGGAGGCATCTTTGTTGAAGAGAATAACCAAGTCTCCCAAGCCAAAGCCACCAAGGGGATCTCATTAAGAAATCGTTATAGTTATGTATTGGGATTACAATTGCAGCAAAACACTGATCCAGTGCGCCCTGATTTGAAATTTGTCAGTGCTTATCAAAATGACGTTAATGGTCAAATTGCTGTCAATGCAGTGTTAGATAACGATGTACCAACTTTGGAAAGAAAAGTCTCAGTCGATGCTAGAGTTACACCTGCAAATAGTAAAAAAGTTGTTTTGAAACTGTCGAAAAAAAATATGACTTTTGCGCCCGATAGTAAATTCAGTCTTCCAATTGATGTTAATAATACAACTGGTCCAAATAAGAATAAACGTCTCCAGCCAGGAAAATATACAGTTTATGTCAAAGTTTTGGCTAATGATCGCAAGAATTCTTGGAATTTGAAACGTGATTTCACAATTACCGCTCGTCAGGCTAACAAGATCAATCATAAGACACCAAACCGCTCGATGGATGTTTGGATCATTCTTGGACTGATTTTGATCCTAGTTGCAATTGGAGTCATCGTCATTATCTACTACCGGAGAAGACGGAAAAATAAATAATTAATTGTTGAATTAAAAAAACTGCCCTCCGATTCAATTTCAGAATCAAAAGGCAGTTTTTTGTTGTCAGAAAACGTTTATCAGGACAGTTCCAGAGATTACTAAGATCAGTCCGGCAATAGCGGTCGGTGAAATTGATTCGTGGTAAAAAACGATCCCAGCAATAGTAACTAAGATCAATCCCACGCTGCCCCAAGTGGCATAGGTCAAACTCAAAGGTAGACGTTTCAAAACGTGCGATAGGATGAAGAGACAGATAAAATATGACGCCAAAGTCCCTAAGGTTGGTAAGAGGTTAGTGAAGCCATCTGTTTTTTTTAGAAGTGAAGTTCCCAAGACTTCAAAACCGATTGACACTAACAGTAGTAAGTAGTTCATAGGCTTTTCCTCGGTTAAAATTTTTTCTCCAATATCATACACGTTTTTTATTTAAAAGACACTAGTTATTTTGAAAATGACATCAGTTTGAAATCTTTTTGAAATGAACAAAGAAATTATATTTTTTTATTGAAGAAAATATTTGCGCTTATATCAAAAGACTAATTGACAGTTAGTTTAAATTCCCTTAATTTTAATGATATTTGAAATGGGGAATAGGGGGAGATTTAATGTTCGAAAATGATGGTGCAATTCTCAAGATTCAAGTTAAAATTGCACTACGGGAAAAGTTTTATTTTATCTACACTTTGATCTTGCCAACTTTTATGGCATTTATAAACAAGAACCAATATTTTCAAGATAATGAATCAATCTATATGTACTGGTCGTATATTATTGTCACGACCATCTTCAATGGCTTTTTAATTAATATTATCCGTTTACGAGAAGGCGGGTTCTTTAAAACCCTTTCATATATGATGAAATCAAAGCATTCAATTATATTAGCTAATTTATTGGTTCAGTGTATTGTAATTCAAATTGAGATCTTGTTATTTAATTTGATCGTGACATTTTTTATCACGCCGCTGTCAATTTTCACGCTAGTTCACGGATTCTTAGTCGCTTTTTTAGCCACCGTAATTTGTTCAGCAATGCTGTCGATTTTACTGGTTTTAAAGATGAAACAAATCTATTTCAACTGGTTGATCGGGTGTTTGTTTGTGATTGGGATCGGTGCTCTTGGATTGCATCCAGTAGGGGTCTGGCACTATTTTTTGAGTGCTTTTAATCCCTTTCAAACGATCTACGGAATATATCAAATTCCTAACGTTTCTAACTCTTATGGCTTCTTTATGTTAATAATTGCCAGCGTTTATTTAATAATAGGAGGAATGATTTTTAAACACGTTTCGATTAAAAGTCAGTTAAAGTAGTGAAAATAGCAGATTTTAGTTATTCAACCAAGGATAAGCTGATATTTGAAAAGGTTGATTTTAGGTTTGAAGATAATGAAATTAATTTTATTCTCGGTCCAAAACAATCAGGGAAGACATTGCTTTTGGATAAAATTGCTGAAACTAGTAGGGATGAAGCTTTTATTGGTTTTCCACGGGTCGAAGAAATTGCTTACTTATCAGAACAAAATGACTTTTTGGTTAGCTTGACGGTTGCAGAAATTTTAGAATTTACTAATCAACTGGGGACATTTGTGCCGTTATTGCTACCGGTTGAAATTGAGAAATTGTTGTCGCATAAGTTTAATGATTTAAGTCGCTGCCAAAGAAAACTCGTTTTGATATATTTAAATGTGATTTTAGACCGGGAGTTGTATTTATTTGATGCGCCAGAATTAGATTTAAATCTTGCCGATTCTAAAAATATTTTCAGTTGGTTTCGTAATTTAGCTAACAGGGATAAAACCGTGATTGTGACAACTAATCGATTAGATAATATATTAGATACCGATAACGTTAACTATTTGAAGAATTCTCAAGAGGTTTTGGTGGATAGTTATTTGAAAGTGAAGTCACGAATGGCATTTTAAGAGGAGATTAATAATCATTTTGATTAGGAGCCTGGTTAATCATCGTAGAAAATGGGTATCTATTGCGTTATAATAACTTTTAATGCAAGTCATAATTTGTTATAACAAATTTTACAATTTGTTGAACTTGCGATTCTTTGGAGGAAACTTATGAAAGAGACGCCTAAATACGTAGTTGTGGCGAATCGTTTAAGACAGCAAATTTTAGAAAAAGAGTATGATATTAACGAACAATTGCCACAAGAAAATGCAATTGCCTCATCGTTAAACGTCAGTCGAATCACGGTAAGAAAAGCATTGGATATCTTAGTTAAAGAAGGACTGATTTATCGAATACAGGGATCTGGTACCTTTGTTAAGGATAATCAGCCTGGTGAAGAAATTGGTAAAAAAAATTCTTTAGAAATTTTTGATTTCAATAAATATCAGGTGAAGTTATTGAATTTTGGCGTTAGTAAGCCGGATAAAAACGTAATGAATCAGATGAATATTAATCAGTTTGATTTAACCTATGAAATTGAGAGAACTATTATAAGTGGCAGCGAGACTATTGCTTTACAATATATTTATATGCCGGTAAAAATAATTCAGGGTATGCGAATGGATTCCTTGATGGGTTCGATTTATGAATTTATTGAGAAAGAGTTAGACTTAACGGTGGGGACTGCTATCAGAACAATATCATCCGAAATTTCAAATACTGAGATTTCTAAAATATTGTCTCTCAAACAACCAGAACCACTGCTTACAATTGAACAAAGGTCTTTTTTAGATAATGGACAAATATTTGAATATACATACACTTATATTAGATCGTCAAAGTATTCGTTGCATGAATCAATTTAATCAGCACATTGGCTTTTAAGCCGATGTGCTTTTTTTTGCAATTTTATAATTTGTTATAACAACTTATAAAATTGTATTGACTTTAAAAGTATATGCTTTTATACTGAAAGCGTTAACAAATAGGAAAGGGGTTAGTTAGAATGAAACAATTAAAGATTGCAATTTTCTGTAGTGGGGGTTTTTCAACTAGTTTAGTTGGATCCAAGATGCAAAAAGTTTATGACGCGGAAGGAAAAGACGTTAAAGTTGATGCTTATGACTTCGGAATGATGGATGAAGTTGGCGATGATGTTGACGTAATTCTTCTGGCACCACAAATTGGTTGGGCCTTTGACCAGACTCAAAAGGCCTATCCCAACACAAAAGTCATTCTTTTAACAATGCAACAATTTGGCAGTATGGATGGTCAAACAATTGTTGATGTATTAAAAGAGAAAGGGATAGATTAAGATGAGTAAATCGAATGGAAATGGGATGCAAAAATTCCAAGCAAATTTTACTCGTATTGCTGGTAAAATTGCTGCTAACAAATTATTACTTACATTGCGTGATTCATTTATCATTGTTGCTGCCACTTCAATGATTGCTGGTTTTGCCATTATGATTCAAAATGTTTTCGTCGATCCAACCAATGGTTTGATTTTTGGTAAACAAGGTCTGCAATTGGGAAAACTAATAAGCGGTTCTTGGGCTGCATGGCAATCTTCAGGCCTGTTTAACGGATTAACGACAACAGGTAATTTAATTGGATTAGTTTCAAATGGTTCATTAAATACTTTTGCGGTATTATTAGTTGTTATTTTTTCACATACATTTTCACGTAAATATTTCCCAAAAAGTAAGGAACATATGACTTCTGTTCTTTACGCATTAGGTGCCTTCTTTATCTGTATGCCTTGGAAGTTTCAATACACTCCAGATGGATCAAAAAAAGCAATTGATGTTTTAAACTACATGGATACAACATTCTTTGGTACTAAGGGAGTATTCGCAGCTTTGCTGATCAGTGGTTTCTCAGTTTGGATTTATAATAAGGTTCTTGAAAAGAATATTACAATCAAGATGCCAGATTCAGTTCCACCAGCAGTAGCTCGTAGTTTTGAATCATTAATTCCCGGCGTTATTACTATGGGTGTCTTTATTATTTTAACTGGTATTAGTACAACCTTTACCGGTGAAACAATGCCAGAATTACTTTTGACAGCTTTACAAAAACCAGCTTTAGCAATTTCTGGTACAGGACTTTTTGCCTTTGTATCACAGACAACTTGGAGCTTATTGCAATGGTTTGGTATTCATCCAACATCAATTTGGGGACCTATCTTTGGATTAACATGGAACATCAATGATACTCAAAATATGTTGGGTCAAGCACATCATATTTATTCAACACTATTTATGAATTTCTCAACTGTCGCTGCAGGTTCATGTTCAGTTTCACCAGTGTTAGCGTTGATTTTGTTCTCAAAGAGAGCAGCAGCTAAGAAAGTATCAAAAATTGCATTAATGCCAGCTATTTTTAATATTTCTGAACCAGTAACATTTGGTTTACCTATCATTCTAAATCCTTTGTATTTCATTCCTTGGTTGGTAGCACAACCTTTGGCCTTTTACATTGGACTATTCTTTACAAAGATTGGATTTATTGGACCTATCGTTAATAATGTTCCTTGGACTGTACCAACATTGATATCCGGATTATTGTATACAGGCTCAATTAATGGCTTGATCGTACAAGCAGTTATTGTAATCATAACTACAGCTATCTATTATCCATTTGTCAGAATGGACAACAAATTGAATCCTGATGTAGCTGTGAAAGATGCAGAAATGGAATCAGCTCACGAAGCATCTACAAATAATGTTGAACCTGCATAAAAAGGAGAAAAAAATGGACGAAAAACAGCTTAAAAGAGCGATGGAACTCATTTCTGTTGCTGGGACTGCCAAGTCAAAAGCTATCGAGGCAATGACCGCAGCAGAAGATGACAATATTAAAGAAGCAGATAATATTCTAAAAGAGGCTCGTGAAATTTTACATAAAGCCCATAATATTCAAACAAAATGGATGACTGATGAAATGAATGGTGAAAAAGTTGAAAAATCGATCATGTTGATTCATTCACAAGATCACTTCATGTCAGCGGACATAATGATGACAGTGGCTGAGAAAGTTATCAATTTACATAGAGAAATTAATAAACTTAAAGAAAGTACCACTTCTCATGCATAAACTGATTCTAAATGATATATACACTGACGGCATGGTTGTTCCTAGCAACAAGACATTTAATATCAGTGGAACAACTACTGAAAATGCTCAGGTTAAAGTGATGGTTGTTGGGCGGGTTATTTCAACTCAAGCCGATGCCACAGGAGCTTGGTTGGCTCAAATCCATCCGTTACCAAATAATATAGAAACTTCTATTGTTATTGAGAGCTGTGGTGAAACCGTTACTATTAATAAAGTAAAGACGGGTCTAGTTTTACTTTTAACCGGTCAGTCGAATATTGAATTCAAATTTAGAGATGATGGTGAATATTCAGATCAAGTAGATAAATTTGATCTTAAAAATGTCTCATTTTACAATGTTCCGCAACTGGAATATCAAGATAAAAAAATAACTTTACCTACTGATCTCAAAAAGAATGTCTGGCAAACCGCCAATAAACATAATATCTGGGAAATGTCTGATATTGGTTATTGGATGGTTAAACGTTTAAAAGAGCTTAAACCAGATATGGTTGTTGGAATAATTGACTGTTATAAGGGAGGAACTTCTGCATCGTCATGGGTGCCTGAAGAAGTACTGCAGAGTGATACCTCTTTATCAGAACATTATATAAAACCTTTTTTGGAAGCTACTGAAGGTAAAAGTCAGGTTGAATATGATCAAGAATTAGTTCATTACAATAAATTAGTAAAAAAACATAATGAAGATTTGGATAAATTCTTAAAGGAAAACCCAACTGTATCGCTCAGTGATGCAAAGGATAAAGTCGGTCATACTCCATGGCCACCACCAATGACACCAACATCGTATCTTCGCCCCAATGGTCTTTTCCATACGATGATTGAAAAAGTTAAGGATTACTCAGTTAATAAAGTTATCTGGTATCAAGGTGAAAATGACGCCGAAAATGCAGATGTTTATGAAAAGCTATTAACTGGATTGGTTTTAAGTTGGAGAAAGTTATTTCGTGAGTCAACGTTGCCTTTTTATATTATTCAATTACCTGGATATGCAGATGAGCCACATAACGCTTGGGCAAAAATCCGTCAAAAGCAAATGCAAGTCACTCAGAATCTGAACGACGTCCATTTAATCTCGATTGCTGATACTGGTGAAGAACACAATATTCATCCGGCACACAAGCGTATCGCTGGCACAAGAATCGGCTTAATAGTTTCAGATGTCAGGTATAATGGAACTCCAGCTGTTTATCGTTATGAAGTTATGAACAATAACTTGATTCTTTTTGTAGATAAAGTAAGCGCTTTAATCAATCGTGGTAAAATTAAAATGATGGTACAGATTGATAATCAATGGAGAATAAGGAGCGCAAAATTATACGGTTCTTTGATTGTTGTCAATAATATTTCAGGAGCGGATAAGATACGTTATGCATATGAAAACTATCCTGAATGTACAATTTTTAATGAAATCGGTGCTCCTTTAGCGCCATTTGAAATGGGGATAAAAAATGATGAGTAATATTGGATTGGTTGATATTGGTGGCACTTCAATTAAATTTGCAGCTATGGTGGATGATAAGTTAGAGAAATTTGATTCAATCGTTACACCAAAGAATCTTGAAAATTTTTATACTTTATTGACCGATAAAGTAGCAATGATGAAAGATAAATATCAAATTGAAGGTGTTGGTATTAGTTCTCCAGGTGCTGTCAATAAGAAAACAGGTGTTGTGGAAGGAGCTTCAGCAATTCCATATATTCATAATTTTCCTATTCAACAAGAATTGGAGAAACGCTTTAACCTACCCGTCAGCATGGAAAATGATGCTAATTGTGCCGCACTAGCTGAACTTGATTCTGGGGCTGGCAGGGATGTCGATAGCTTATTGTTCTTAATCATTGGAACAGGCGTTGGTGGTTCAGTTATTATTAACCATCAGATTTGGCACGGTGCTCATTTATTTGGTGGGGAATTTGGTTTTACACTGGTAAATGATCAAGAAACCTTGAGTAATTTGGGAACTTCAGTGGGAGTTGCCGAAAGATATAACCACGGTTCAGTACCACAAACTGATTTTTCAGGAAAAGAAGTCTTTGAATTAGCTGATAATGGTGATAAAAGGGCTCAAAAAGAAGTACAAACTATGTATTATTCTTTAGCTAAAGGAATTTATAATCTTCAATATAGTTTTGATCCTGAATTGATTGTTTTAGGTGGTGCGGTTTCTAACAATAAAAATTTAATTCCAAATATAAATCTGAATATTGAAAAGATTCGTCAAGTTGTGAAAATAGCTTCGATTAAACCGCAAGTAGTTGCTTGTCATTATACAGATGAGGCCAATTTGCGTGGAGCAGCAGTTGATTTTTACCAAACATATTCAAAGGAGAAAAAAAGTAATGTTGAAATTTCCTAAGGGATTCAATTGGGGTGCTGCGACCTCTGGACCTCAATCTGAAGGGAACTTTCACAAGCCTAATCAAAATGTTTTTGATTATTGGTTTGAAGAAAGTCCAGATGATTTTTACGATGGTGTCGGTCCCGATACGGCTTCTAATTTTTATAATGATTATCGAACGGATATACCTTTGATGGCACAAGCCGGAATCAAAGCTTTGAGAACCTCAATTCAGTGGACGCGATTAATCAAAAATCTTGATACTGGCGAGGTTGATCCTGAAGGGGTTAATTTTTACAATAATGTAATAGATTGCTTGTTAAAGAACGGGATTGAACCTTACATAAATTTATTCCATTTCGATTTGCCAGTGAAGCTATACGAAGAGTATGGTGGTTGGGAATCTAAACATGTAACCGATCTTTATGCTGATTATGCCAATAAATGTTTTGAGTTATTTGGAGACCGTGTTAAGCATTGGTCGACTTTCAATGAACCAAAAGTTATTCTGGATGGAGAGTATTTATATCAATTTCATTATCCTTTAAAGGTTGATGGTCCTGCAGCAGTTCAAGTTGCCTATAATTTGAATTTGGCCTCTGCAAAAGCGATTAAGAAATTTAAAGTATGGAAAAAAGAAAATGATTCTGATGCAGAGATTGGAATTATTTTGAATTTGACACCAGCCTATCCCGCTACAAATAGTGTAGAGGATTTGAAAGCAGCGAAGTTTGCGACAATGTGGGATGATAATTTATTTTTAGACCCAGCAGTATTAGGTCATTTTCCAGAAGATTTAGTAAAAATTCTTAAAGAGGCAGGCGTATTGTGGAACAGTACACCTGAGGAGTTAGAAATAATCAAGGAAAATACTATCGATGTTTTAGGAGTAAACTTCTATCATCCTGAAAGGGTACAACAACCTAGTGTTTCGCCTAAGAGCTTGCAAAATTGGATGCCGGATATTTATTTCGATAATTATGAAATGAAAGGTCGAGTGATGAATGTAGATAAAGGTTGGGAAATTTATCCTCAGACACTTTATGACATTGCTATTAATATCCGTGATAATTATCATAATATTCCTTGGTTCGTTTCAGAAAATGGTATGGGAGTTTCACACGAAGAACGATTTATTGAAAACGGAATTGTTCAAGACGATTATCGTATCAAGTTTATGCAAGATCATTTAGTTCAACTACACAAAGGAATAGAGGCAGGTTCTAACTGCAATGGTTACTTTGTTTGGACAGCGATAGATTGTTGGTCTTGGAAAAATGCTTATCGTAATCGGTATGGTCTGATTCGTGACGAGATTCATACTCAACAAAAGACCTTGAAAAAATCGGGTCATTGGTATTCTGAATTGAGTCATAATAATGGATTTTCAATTGAAAAAGATTGAGTAAAAAAACAAATAGGGATGACGACTTGAGTTTAAGTCGTCATCCCTATTTGTTTTTAAGTTTTTTTTGATTAATCACTAACAACAATCATTGACTTGATAACCTTGCGGTCAGTCATTTCTTGATAAGCATCATTGATCTGATCGAGAGTAAAGCTCTTCGTAAAGACCAAGCCAAGGTTTATTTCACCATCTAAAACAGCCTTAAGTAGGACAGATTTGTCGTAAGTCGTGACTGATGCAGGGCCACCGCCGAGGATGATATTTTGACCGAATGATTTAGAAACATCCATCTTGCCAGTGTGTGGTAAACCAACACGTCCGACAATTGAACCAGGGCGGCCAACTGCCATAGCAGTTTCTGTGGAAAGTTCGGTTCCAACACATTCGAGCACGGCATCGGCACCTTCATTATTGGTTAAATCTAAAATCTGGCTAACACCTTCGTCACCACGTTTTGCTACGTTATCGGTTGCACCGAATTTTTTTGCTAGGGCTTCACGGTCAGGGTGACGACTGGTGGAAATGATCTTTGTGGCACCCATCATTTTTGCAGCAATAATTCCACATTGACCAACGGCTCCATCACCCATGACTACGACAGTATCGCCAGGTTTAATTTGGGCCACACGAGCAGCATGATAACCCGTTGCCATTACATCGGCTAAAGTTAAAAGTGATTTGAGCATGCCCTCACTGTAGTCGCTTGGTTGACCAGGTACTTTGACTAGTGCCCATTGACCATGTTGGAAGCGAATATATTCAGCTTGGTTACCGTTACTAAAATTATCGCTGTGAGATTGACAATCACCGTCGAACCCTGCCCGACAAGCCTTGCAGTATCCGCATCCATGCGTGAATGGAGCGATGACGAAATCGCCAGCTTTAACGGTTGTAATTTCAGAACCAACAGCTTCGACGATTCCGATCGCCTCGTGACCAGAATTCTCAGAATTTTCTGCTTTGTCCTCAAGTCCACGGTAAGCCCACAGATCTGAACCGCATACGCAAGCCCGAATGACTTTAATAATTACATCGTCTGGTGCCTGAATGGTTGGTTTTTCAACATTTTCAAGTTTGATTTGTCCAGCTTTTTCGAAAATAGCTTTTTTCATGCTGATATCTCTCCTCAATTCTTTACTTATTAAATTGAGTATAAACTTTATTAAAATAAAAGTACTGATTTATCAGTTAAAATTAATTGTTAGTTTGCCTAACTGTTCGATGGAACTGATTAAAGTATCTCCTGGTTGAATAAATTCTTGGGGATCACGCCCAGCGCCGACACCGCCAGGAGTTCCAGTAAAGATTAAATCACCAGGATAGAGTTTTGTAATACTTGAAAGATAGCTGACTAAGGCACTCGGATCAAAGATTAAATTAGCAAGCTGACTGTGTTGCTTTTCAACACCATTGAGGGTAGTCGTGATATCCAACTTACCTAGATTATCAATTTCATCTGTGGTTGTGAGCCATGGACCAATTGGAGAAAAATTTTCATATGATTTGGCCAATGAAAATTGGGGCTGGTCATTTGCAAATTGAAGTTGCCGATCGGAGAGATCTTGGCCGACCATGAATCCGCCAATATGAGCCAAGGCTTTGTCTTTGTCGATATTACGACCCCCTTGACCGATCACGATGACTAGTTCAGTTTCCCAATCAGTTTTGGGGCTGGGGATATGAACTGTCGGATTCGGTCCTGTCAGTGAACTGACAAATTTGGTGAAAATATTTGGGACTTGGGGAGCTTTGGTTTTCAGTTCGTTAAGATGATCACGATAATTGAAGCCAACTGCAAAGACTTGTTTGGGATTGGTGATTGGAGCAGACAAGTCCAAAGGATCAGGTAGTGTTTGCTTTGAACCTAGAGATAGTTTTTCCTGCAGATGGGGCAGTAAAGTTTGAATATCTGGGTAATCGTTGATTTGTTGAAGACTATCTTTAGTGACTAGGACGGGTTGTTGATGATACATCGCAAGTTTCATTTTTGAATTCTTCTTTCACTTGATAATAGTTTTATTTTAATACAAATTGGTTGATAGAGTTAGCTTAGTACCTTTAATTGCTATTTGACAATTAATCAAATTAAAATTAATATAATGTTTTATATTAAAGGGGGGATGAAGGTGAACAATAGTTTAAGTATTGATACAGCAATTAAAGATACTTTGCCAACGGTTTTTGGTTATATAGGAATTGGAATTTCTTTTGGAATTGTCGCCGCTTCTGCAGGGATGAGTGTTTTGATGGCTACTCTGATGTCATTGATCGTTTATGCTGGGTCAGCACAATTTATTTTGGTGAGTCTCTTAGCTATTGGCACACCAATGATTTCAATTGTCTTGTCAGTTTTTTTAGTCAACTCCCGGATGATTTTAATGAGTATGACCACAGCCAATTTTTTTAAAAAGAATTCACTGGTGGAAAATATCTTGATTGGTAGTTTGATCACCGACGAAAGTTTTGCACTGAGTATGAACAAGTTGAATTTTACCGATGGAAAATTGAATTTCAAATGGTTCAATACGGTAAACCTGTTGGCCTATCTGGTTTGGGCTGCGTCAACGATGGTGGGGGCAATGTTAGGCAAAGTTATTAGTAATCCTCAAGCTTTAGGATTGGATTTTGCCTTGGTGGCAATGTTTATTGGATTGTTGTATTTACAAATAATCAACGATAAGTCCATCTCTTTAAAAGTCCAATTACTTGTGGTTTTGATAATGTTGCCGTTAGTTTATTTTGGCCTGATTTTTATTTCGAGTGATTTATTGATTCTAGTTGTAACCTTGATTGGTTGTGCGTTAGGGGTGATTTTAAAACATGTCATCAATTAAATTTGTCCTAACAACGATTATATTTTGTGGGGTAGTCACTTGGTTATCAAGAACGTTGCCTTTTCTATTCTTGAAAAAGTTTAATTTGTCAGCAAAAGTTGTCGAATTTCTAGGCTTTGTAACGATTACGATTATGGCAGCTCTGTGGTTTGAGAATCTATTCCAGCAACATTTAGGTCAATTGCCAACAATCAATTATGCGAATCTGTTTGCTTCTCTGCCAACTGTTTTAACAGCGATACTGACAAAGAAGTTACTTTTGATTGTGGTAGTTGGAATCATTTCCTTAGCTTTAGTACGTTTAGCTATTTAAATTATTTGCGTGGAGAAAACACCTTCTGGGGAAGACTCGGAGAGGTTTTATTCCACGTTTTTTTTGTTCTGGAATATAATGGCTTTAATTGAAGAGTTATGGAGGCAATTTATGAAAGCAATTGTTGTAAAAAAAGCTGGTGGGCCTGAAGTATTGGAATATCAGGATGTCCCAACGCCTAAAGTTAAACCGGGCTGGTCATTGGTTTTAGTAAAAGGTTTTGGAATCAATCATTCTGAGATTTTTACCCGGCAAGGGGATTCACCTAGTGTTAAGTTTCCACGAATCTTAGGTATTGAATGTGTTGGGGTCGTGGAAGAAAGCACTACCGATAAGTTAACCAAAGGTCAAAAAGTAATCTCCATTATGGGTGAAATGGGACGAGCCTTTGATGGTTCTTATGCGGAATATGTCCTATTGCCTAATGAGCAAATCTATCCGGTGACAACTGATTTAGCTTGGCCTGATTTAGCTGCCGTACCAGAAACTTATTACACGGCTTTTGGTTCCTTAAAGAATCTTCACTTACAACAAACTGATCAAGTTTTGATTCGTTCAGGTGCTAGTGTGGTAGGGATTGCGGCTTTGCGTCTAATCAAAGCTAAGTATCCAGAGATAAAGGTGACTGGTTCGGTTCGTAATCCGGATAAAAAAGCTGTTTTATTAGAAAATGGCTATGATCAAGCTGTTGAAGATCGAGATAATCATTTGATGACTGCTGAGAAATTCGATAAAGTCTTAGAATTAGTTGGGGCAACGACTTTAAAAGATACCTTTAATCATGTCACATCAGGAGCAATTGTTTGTCAGACTGGGGAGCTTGGCGGTAAATGGTTCTTGGAAGATTTTGACCCGATTGCTGTGATTCATCAAGGAGCATATTTAACCACGATGTCATCTGGAGAAGTTACTAGTGAAAAACTCAATGAAATGTTAGATTATGTGACGAAGTATCATGTGAACGTGAAACCAACCAAGGTCTTTGAACTAGATCAAGTTAAAATGGCACATGAATATTTGGAAAGTGGACATAATTTAGGTAAAGTTGTTGTCGTAAATGATAAATAATTTTAAACGGTCTCGATAATGAGGCTGTTTTTTTGATTTAAGTGCAGTATTATATAGTGATGTTATTTCAGGGGGAACTGCTGATGGAAAAATTTGCACTTTTAATCGTCTTATTTGCGGCTTTAGCGACACCATTAATCACCGCTAAATTTCATTTAACGAGAATGCCGACGGCAATTTCGGAAATTATTATGGGTATCATCATTGGTAAAACTGGGTTAAATATCGTGCACATGGGTACTAGTGTTCAGTACATCGCCAATTTGGGCGTGATCATGTTGATTTTTTTGGGTGGAATGGAGATCGACTTTTCATTATTCAATCCTCAAAAGGATCCGACAGTTTACTCACCATTAAAGCCTTCAATCTGGGGATTTTTGGCGATCTTTGTGATGTCAATAATTCTTAGTTTGATTTTGTATATTACGGGTATTTTTACGCAATTGATTTTAGCAGTGATCTTATTGAGTACGATCGCAATGGGTGTGATTATCTCGTTGTTAAAAGAAGTCGATCTAGTCAAAACAAATTACGGACAAACGATCTTGTTAACATCTGCCTTAGGTGAATTTATTCCCTTAATGGCGCTGACAGTCTATTCTGCAGTTCAGCAAGGTCATTTCTTGTCCGTCTTAGGCTTACCTGCAATCTTTATCATTGCGATTATTCTCTTATACCGATTCAATCGAGTCTATATATTCTTTGATAAGATCGATAAAGCTACGACTCAGCTAGATATTCGGTTAGCCTTTTTCTTGATTTTCACATTAGTGACATTTGCGGAACAAATCGGCGCTGAAAGTATCCTTGGTGCTTTCTTAGCGGGTGCAGTGATGAAATTGTTGAAGCCAAAAGCTGATACTCAAGAAAAGCTTAGCTCAATGGGATATGGGTTCTTTATTCCGGTCTTTTTCATCACTACGGGAGTTAAATTGAATCTGCGACAGTTAGTAACTAATCAAGACGCTCTAATGTTGATCCCAATTTTCTTGATTGCCTTTGTCTTGTCGAAGTCATTAGTTTACTTTGCCTTTAAAAAACAGTTTGGGAATCACTATGCTTTGGCGGCAACAATTTTGACCTCGACCACAATTACCTTAGTATTGCCAATCTTGGAAGTTGGTCGTAATTTAAAATTAATCAATTCAGCTCAGTCCAGTGCAATCACCTTAGCAGCTATTATTACGTGTTTAGTCTGCCCAATTATTTTTAATAGAATTATTCATCAAAAGGTTGAGATTACTAAATAATTTTTTATGTTCATCGAGTATAAATCCCAGCTTATTTTGGAAAAGTAGATTAAACTGAACTTGTTAATAAAACAAGTCAAAGGTGGAATGTGCAATGAATAAGAAATATGAAGCAAGTACAGCCGAGAACCATATTGATATTGTTAATTTGGCTAGTTTGGAAGCTCGAGTCAGAGACCATATGAGCAATGAGAAGGGTGCTTTTGGCTACATTCGTGGTGGAGCTGAAGATGAATGGACGATGAGTGAAAACACCGCTGCGTTCAACGACAAACAAATTATGCCTCGAGTTTTGCAAGAAATCGATCACGCAGATTTAACTACTAAGATTTGGGACATTGATTTGAAGACACCGATCATTGAAGCTCCGTCAGCCGCTCAAGGTTTGGCTCATGTTAAAGGTGAAACCGATACTGCCAAAGGTGTTGCCGCTGCGGGATCAATCTTTTCTATCAGTACTTATGCCAGCACTAAAGTTGAAGATGCCGCTGCCGCTGCTCCAGATGCTCCCCAATTTTTCCAATTATATATGAGTAAAGATGACAAATTTAATCAATTCTTACTTGATAAAGCAGTCAAGGCCGGTGCTAAGGCTATCGTTTTGACAGTTGACTCAACTCTAGGTGGATATCGTGAAGCTGACGTCGTAAATAAATTCCAATTCCCACTACCAATGCCTAATTTGGAAGGATACTCAGCCGGTGATGGTGAAGGAAAGGGAATTTCCGAAATATATGCTTCGGCTAAACAAGCAATCGCACCAACTGATATTCAAAAAATCAAAGATATGTCGGGTCTACCAGTGATCGTTAAAGGAATTCAATCTCCAGATGACGCTGAATTAGCACTTGATTTTGGAGCTGATGGTATTTGGGTTTCCAATCACGGCGGTCGTCAATTAGACGGTGGTCCTGCTTCATTTGAAGTTTTGCCATATATCGCTGAAGTTGTTGACAAACGAGTCCCAGTTATCTTCGATAGTGGAGTTCGTCGGGGTGAACATGTTTTCAAAGCTTTGGCAAGTGGTGCTGATTTAGTAGCACTCGGACGTCCAATTATTTATGGTTTGAATCTTGGTGGAGCTCAAGGTGTTACTGATGTAATTGAACATCTGAACAAAGAACTTTCAATTACTATGCAATTAGCAGGCACAAAGACTATTAACGATGTTAAGAATACTGAATTACTAGACTAAGTTAAAAAAATTTAATAGTGGACTCAAAGAGTCTCGGAAAATCCGAGGCTTTTTATATTGCCAAAAAAACAAAAATTGACTGGTTTCTGTGAAAAAATTTAATTTTTTTAGAGACATTTGAGAAATTTGTTGAGTTAAAGTGAGCTCTAAGGTGTAAAGTAAAGAACAAAGTTTATAAAGGTGGTGAAATAAATATGGGGATTTTTTCTCGATTAAGTTGGTTTTTTAAACACCAATGGAAGCAGTATTTACTTGGTGTAATTGCCTTAATTCTTGTGGCAATTTGTAATGTTATTCCACCACGGATCATCGGGGATATTGTCGATGCTGTCAGCAAGAAGAATATGACGCAACGTTTCCTAATAATTAATCTAGTAATTCTAATAGTTACGGGGATCGGTCAATATTTATTGCGTTTTGTCTGGCGAAAAATGATCTTCGGCAGTTCTTATGTTTTGGAGCGGGATTTGCGGAGCCGGTTATTTCGGCATTTTATGCGGATGGATACAACTTTCTACCAGAAGTGGCGAACCGGGGATTTGATGGCGCATGCGACTAACGATATTGATGCGGTCAGAGATGTTGCCGGACCGGGTATTTTAACTTTAGCCGATTCTTTGATAACGGGTTCTTCAATGATTTTAGCGATGGGATTATTGATCGACTGGCAATTGACCGGATTAGCAGTTTTGCCCATGTTATTATTAGCTGTCATGGCAAATGTTTTAGGGAAGAAGGTTCATTTTGCTTTTAAAAATTCCCAAGCTGCTTTTTCCAGTATCAATAATAAGACTCAAGAGAGTGTAGTCGGAATCAAGGTTCTCAAAGCTTTAGGTCAGGAAAAAGAGGACGAGGCGGACTTTGATAAATATGTTGACCAGAATATCAAAGCTAATAAACGTTCTTATCGGTTGGATTCGCTGTTTGATCCACTAACGACCGTTATTATGGGGTTGTCTTATGTTATCACCATCATCTTTGGTGGCTTGGCAGTGTTACATTCCCGAATTACGATTGGTCAATTAGTTTCATTTATTACTTATATGGCCGAATTGATGTGGCCAATGTATGCGGTCGGAAGTTTGTTTAATTTATTGGAGCGAGGTTCTGCTAGTTATGACCGAATCAATGAATTATTACAAGAGAAGTCATCTTTGGTTCAACCCAAAGATGCTCTGACGACTGTACCCAATGCGACTTTAAATTTTGACATCAATACTTTTCACTATCCAGATGATCAGGCAGTTGCTTTAAGTAATGTCGACTTTGACTTAGCACCAGGACAGACTTTAGGAATTGTTGGACCAACTGGTGGTGGTAAATCGACCATTATTAGTTTGTTAATGCGTGATTTTGATCATTACGACGGAAAAATCGAAGTCGGACAGATCGATATTCGCAAATATAACTTGGAAAGTTATTTGGCCACAATTGGGTATGTTCCTCAGACTAATTTTTTGTTCTCGACCACGGTGCGTGATAATGTGAGATTCGCCAATATCAGCGCAACTCAAGAACAAGTTGAAGCGGCGAGTCATATTGCTGACCTGGATGGAGATATTGCCCGTATGCCAGAAGGTTACGATACTCAAGTTGGTGAATTAGGGGTTTCTTTGTCAGGCGGCCAAAAACAACGCTTAGATATTGCCAGAGCTATTTTGAGTGATCCTAAGATGTTGATTTTGGATGATTCTTTGTCAGCGGTTGATGCCAAGACTGAACGCAATATTGAAGCGCGATTACAAAAAAATCGCCAAACAGGTACGACAATTATTGCTGCCAGTCGTTTAAGTTCAGTTGAAAATGCTGACAAAATTTTAGTAATTGGAAACGGAACTATCCTCCAACAAGGTAATCATCGAGAACTATTGGAACAAGCCGGTTGGTATGCCGATACTTATAATCTTCAAGCTCACCGAGCTCAAATTGAGGGGAGGCTAAATCATGAATGATCCGAATAAAAAAAATCCAAACGAGATGCCTACTTTAACTAAGCAAGATCAACGACAAGTTTTAAAACGCCTCTTTAAATTTGCTTGGTTATTTAAGCGTCAGTTTGGAATTGCTATTATTTTTGCCTTGCTGTTGAGCGTGATCAATGTTTTGTTACCAAGAATGTTGCAATACTATATGGATAATTACTTATCGAAACAGAGTACTGGTCTGCAGATAATCATTGGCTTTGCAACTGTTTATGCGATTGGTATTATCATCAAAGCAATTGTTCAATTTATCCAAGAATTTGCCTTTGCTATGGGAGCTGAACGAACTCTCGAAAAAATTCGAAGCAGATTATTTCATAAATTACATACATTAGGTTTAAATTACTTCGATACGACGCCCGCAGGTTCAATCGTATCCCGAGTTACCAATGACACAAAGACGCTTTACGATTTTTGGATGTTATTTTTAACCTTGGTCTTGGCCTTCTTTGCGATGATTTCAGCCTTTATCGCAATGTGGACAGTTAAACCAATTTTGGCACTGGCGACAGCCTTTTTTGTGATTATTTGGTATAGCTTGATCATGTTATATCAAAAGTTGAGTTTCACCATTTATCAACATTTACGGGAGTACTTGAGTCAGATCAATACTAAGTTGAACGAATCATTGATGGGGATCAACATTATTCAACAATTTGGTCAACAACAGCGAATGATTGCCGAATTTGAAGATCGTAACGGAGCTTATTTTCAAATGAGAAATAAGATGATCAATGTCAATTCATTGTTACTCTATCCTACGATCAGCTTGATGTTTGTTTTGGCCGAAGTAATTTCTCTTGGCGGTTTTGGCTGGCAAAGTATGCATCTGGTCGTCCAAGCTGGTGTGATCTATGCTTTTATATCTTACCAAGAGAACTTCTTCAATCCTTTGGCCGATGTGATGAATTACATGTCCTTTTACCAAGATGGTCTCGTGGCCGGATATCGAATCATGAAGCTATTTGATAATCCAACTGCTGCTCCAGCGCAAAATGAGTCCAGTCAGTTGAAGATCACAGCTGGTAAAATTGAATTTCGCCACGTGACCTTTAGTTATGTCCCTGGTAAGCCAGTTTTAAAGGATATTAATTTTACCGTTCAACCAGGGCAGACAGTAGCTTTTGTAGGACACACCGGAAGTGGAAAGAGTTCCATTATCAATTTGATGCTGCGATTCTACGAGTTTGGTGAAGGTCAGATTTTGATCGACGGTCATGATATTCGAGACTATTCAACACAAGAATTGCGGCAGAATTTGGGCTTAGTGATTCAAGAACCATATTTATTTTACGGTGATATTGCAAAGAATATTCGGATGTTTGATGAGAAAATTACGGAACAACAAGTTGAGCAGGCAGGAAAGTTTGTCGACGCTGATGATTTTATTCAAAAACTTCCCAATAAATATCATGCTAAAGTAAGTGAAAGAGGAGCTAGTTTTTCAACCGGTCAAAGACAATTGATATCCTTTGCCCGCACCATCGTCAGAAATCCCAAAGTATTGATTCTTGATGAGGCGACGGCTAATATCGATCCTCAGACGGAACAGAGTATTACTCAAGGGCTTGCTAAAATGCGTGACGACCGGACTACAATTGCAGTGGCTCACCGTTTATCAACCGTTCAGGATGCTGATCAGATTTTAGTCTTGAATCAAGGCAAGATCATCGAACGAGGTACGCATGAAGAATTGTTGGCAAAAGGTGGTCACTATGCACAATTGTATGAATTACAAAACGATGATTTAAATTAATTATAAGTAAAAAGCATGATTAACTATTTAAGATGAGTATTTAACATATTTCTTTTTAAACCTTAAACTAAAATCATAAATCAATAATTGGAAGTACTTAGATGAGAAAACAAATTTCAGAAGGCTTTTTTGATGGTGAACGTCCACTATTCAAAATTCAAGCTACAGATATTAAAGATACAACCTTTGGTGAAGGTGAATCACCATTGAAAGAAGTTTCAGATTTAACCCTAGATAATGTAGTATTCAAGTGGAAATATCCACTCTGGTATGCCAAAGACATCAAAGTTTCCAACAGTATTTTTGAAACTATGTCCCGTTCTGGTATTTGGTATACACATAATATTGAAATCAATAATTCGGCTTTGCAGGCTCCTAAGTTGTTCCGGAGAGCAACTGATATTCGGCTCAAAAATGTTCATTTTGCTGATGCTGAAGAGACTTTGTGGACGTGTAGCGATATTGATCTGCGAGATGTTCAAGTTAATGGAGATTACTTTGGTAAAGATAGTGACAATATCTATGCCGAGAATCTTAATGTAGTAGGTAACTATGTTTTTGACGGTGCGAAGAATATTGAAATTCATAATTCAACTTTTGTCTCTAAAGATGCCTTTTGGAATTGTGAAAATGTCACGATTTATGATTCCAAGATCAGTGGTGAATATTTAGCTTGGAACACCAAGAATATTACGTTGATCAATTGTACAATTGAAAGTGATCAAGGACTCTGTTATATCGATGGTCTAAAGATGGTCAATTGTAAAGTCTTGAGAACCGATTTGGCATTTGAATACTGTTCAAATATAAGGGCTGAAATTACTACCGGTCTGATGAGTATCAAGAATCCAATCAGCGGTTTGATCAAAGTGAAATCAGTCGATGAGATTATTTTTGATGATCCTAAGATCGATCCAAAAGCAACCGATATTCAAGTTCAAGAAAAAAGTTCTTCACGAGGTGTTTAGATGGAATATGACTTTGAAACTCTAAATCGTGTCCGTGGCGGCAACTCTTCTAAGTGGGATGTTGGCACTAATGAATTACCAATGACTACCGCCGATATGGATTTTCCCACAGCCCCTGAAATCATCGCGGCCATGCAAGAAAAAGTTAAAATGGGCTTATTTGGTTACGAGGAGATTCCAAATGAATATTTCCAGGCAGTAGATAACTGGTATCAGACAGAACATCATGTCAAGCCAGAAACTGACTGGATGCTCTTTGCGACCGGTGTTGTACCAGCTATCTCTTCGGCAGTAAGACGACTGACTTCATTAGGCGACAATGTCTTAGTTCAAGCTCCGGTGTATAATATCTTTTACAATTCGATCGTAAATAATGGGCGTCATATCGTTTCAAACGACTTAGTCTACGACCAAAAGAGCCTGACTTATCAGATTGACTTTGCTGATTTGGAAGAAAAGTTAAGTGATCCTTTGACTAATATGATGATTCTTTGCAATCCCCATAATCCAATCGGTAAAATCTGGAGTATTGAAGAATTGACCAAAATTGCTAAATTGTGTCAGCAATACCAAGTTAAATTATTTAGCGATGAGATCCATGGCGATTTAACTTTAACTTCTAAGGATTATCAGCCACTCTTTGGACTTGAGACTAAGTATTTGGATAATGTGGTAGTGGCCGTTTCACCAAGCAAAACGTTCAACGTAGCGGCGTTACATGCAGCAACTTTGATTGTTCCAAATGCCAACTTGCGAGCCCAAGTTAACCGGGGGTTGAATAGTGAAGAATTGGCTGAACCCAATCTTCTAGCTGTTCCCGGAACGATTGCTGCTTACAATGAAGGACATGCCTGGTTAAAAGCTTTGAAAAAACAATTACGGAGTAATCGGCAATTAGTAACTGATTTTGTAGAACAGAAGCTTCCTGAAATTAGATTAGTTCCCAGTGAAGCCACTTACTTGTTATGGTTTGATGTGGGACAGCTCACGCAAGATTCACAAGCTTTGAGTGACTTTATTCGTCAAGACAGCGGTTTGATCGTTAATCCCGGTTCAGTTTATCGTGGCGATGGTCAACACTTTATCCGCATGAATATTGCCAGTCCACAGGTTATGATTCAAGATGGTTTAACGCGGCTGCAAAAATCAATTCAAGATTATCAAAAATAATAAGATTTTAGACTATAATAATAACTGAAAATAGTTTCTTAAAGCAGGTGAATTTATGAATGCTGCAACGTCAGTTATTACTAAACCAAAAGTCCAGCCCCAATTACAAACGACTGGACATAAGAAGCATGTCGGTATTTTGGCTGGACCGTTCAATCCGATTCACAATGGTCATTTGATGATTGCTGAACAAGTTTATGAACAATTGGATTTGGATAAGATTTTATTTATTCCCGATAAAGTACCGCCACATCAAGGAATCAGTCGTTATATTCCCAAAGTTAGTGTCGATGATCGAATCAACATGGTAAAATTTGGAATCAGAGACAATCCTCACTTTGAGCTAGATATGACCGATATCGATCTTGGTGGAGTCAGTTATACTTATGAAACGGTCAATAAACTAAAACAGCGTCATCCTGATACGAAATATTACTTGATCGTCGGCTATGATATGGTTGAGAATCTTTCTAAATGGTCCCATATCAATGAACTTGTCAAGGAAGTTCAGTTCGTCGGTGTCTGTCGAAAAGGATTTGAGAAAAAGTCTCATTTCCCAATTATGTGGGTCAATACGCCCGTGATTGAAATTAGTTCAACAGTTATTCGGCAAAGGGTTCGTGAAGGAAAGTCGCTGAAATATTTTGTTCCTGACGATGTTGCTTGGTATATTAAAGATCGAGGAATTTATCGTAAATAAGCTAATTGGCTATTAATCAAAAAGAGAGGACCTAATTCGTGTGAATTAGGTCCTCTCTTTATTACTGTTAAGGGTTGATTCGTTGTTGCGATACGTTGGCATTACTATGCGTGTCAGCAAGCAGTAGAGTATATAGATTGAATCCGAAAAAAGCAATGATTACTAAGACGCCAGTCAATAAAAAGCCGAAGTACATAAAGCCCAGACCCATGATTAAGCCTAAGACCGCAAAACATCTAATTAAGTTTTTAGCAAAATTGACTAAACTATTTTCAGTCTTAAAAGCTTGATGATAGGCGGTATCTAACCTCTGGATCGAACTGTTACGTGGCTCGCTTTGATGAATTTCTAGCGTTAGATGGTATGGTTCGACACCGTCGACGATTTTGTCATCACCATATTCATCCGTGACAACCTCTTTAAAAGGGCCACCATGAATCAAAAGGGTAGGATAAGAATCTTGCTTGAGTGCAGACTTTAAGTCGTCGTCCAAGATTATCGAGCCAATATTTGTTGACTCTTCATTCCAAATGTTCGCAAAAACTTGGAGTTGTTTGCCATCGAAATGCGTGTCAACATGCGCTAAATCAAGATTTTCTAATTGGTAGATTTTAAAGATGAATTTATTCTTTAGAATTTGGTGGTTATTTAAACCCTCATAAATGTCTTTTTGATTAACCGCTTGGATGTGTTCAAGATATTCTTGAAGAAATGATGTGGCAGCGGTTGATAGATTGATGTCTTTCTTTACTAATATAGTCATATTTCCCCCAAAAAATGATAACGACTAACCTGAGTATAACAAAAATGTATCCGCTTTTGTGGCTTTTTATGAAAACGCTTTAAATTAACTACTGATTTCCTGATTTAGCCAATTTATTAGTAATAAACTTATAATATTTTGTTGTTTTACGTTACTGATCTGAGCTTTGTGATCACCTTTCTGTAATCCATAGCTTCCAAAACCACCATGGTTGCCACCAGCAATTTGTTCAAAATCTGTATTGGCTGGTAACAGCTTTTTGGCCTTTTGGTAGTTTGCTCTGTTTAAAACTCCATCTCTTGAAGCAGTTACGGAGAGGACGGGGATTTTGATCTTATGTAAATCACCTTCAGTTTCAGGATAGCTGGCTAATAAGAAGACACCTTTTAACTTGTCGGCATGATTCTTAGCGTAACGGCAGGCCATCGTACCACCTAATGAATGACCACCGATGATGTAAGGCTGGTTGTTTTGAACCTTATTTGCTGCATTCGTATTTAAAATTGCCAAGTCTAATGGAAATCTGACAATGTAAACGCTGTAGCCTGCTTGAGCTACTTTTTGCGCCCAAATGCTGTAACTCTTAGGGTCAACTAAGGCCCCAGGATAGAAGATAATCATTGGTTTGGTATCATCGCCTTGAAATTTGATAGTATTGCTGACGACTGTGCTTTCTTTGGCGGCGTTGTTGGCTAAGACGGAGGGAGGATACTCCTTGATTTTAATGAAACTGATACTGGCGATAACTAGAATAATTAGAAATATACCCAAACTAAGCAAAAATTTTGAGACTTTTTTCATGCTTTCCTCCATTTTCAATTATTTCTAATAATATTGTACTTTACATTCCTTATGAAAATATGCTACATTTAAGAAAATAAAAATATCTTAGATATTGAAAAGAAGGAGTACTATGTACTTTATCCACAGGGAGTCAAGATAAGTGAGAACTTGGCGTGTCGGTATATAGGAAAAACATCTTTGGTCTTCTGGCTGAAATTTCGAGAGTAGGTTCAGACGTATTCCAGTACGTTATAATTGGCAAGTATTTGATGTACTTTGAGGTGTTTTTTATAAAAAAACTTGGGTGGTACCGCGGAAAGATCTTTCGTCCCTTTTACTGGGGATGGAGGATCTTTTTTTCATTTCATCACATAGTATTCCAAAGAATTAAGGAGAAATAACAATGGAAGATGTCTTAGTGAAAGATTTATACAAAAAAGAATTTGCTGATGGTGACAAGATCACTGTATCAGGTTGGATCAGAACAATTAGAGGTTCTAAGCGTGTTGGTTTTATTGAACTAAACGATGGTTCATTCTTCAAGAATGTGCAAGTCGTTATTACTAGCGATATGGAAAATTACGCAGAAGTTGTAAAGTTTCCTATTAGTACAACAATCAAAGTTGTCGGTGAATTAGCTTTAACGCCAAAAGCTCAACAACCATTCGAAATTCATGCAACTGAAGTTGTCGAAGAAGGAGCATCAGATCCCGACTTCCCACTCCAAAAGAAAGCACACTCATATGAATTTATGAGATCGATCGCTCATTTGCGTCCTAGAACAAATACTTTTTATTCCGTTTTCCGTATTCGTTCACTAGCAGCCTTTGCCATTCACGAATACTTACAAAAACATGACTTTGTTTATGTTCACACACCAATCATCACTAGTTCAGATGCTGAAGGTGCCGGTGAAATGTTCCAAGTTACAACATTAGATTTGAACAACGTCCCTAAAACTGATGAAGGTAAAGTTGATTACAATGAAGACTTCTTTAGAAAGGAAACCAATTTGACCGTTTCTGGACAACTTGAAGTTGAACCATTTGCTTTAGCTTTCAGAAATGTTTACACATTTGGCCCAACGTTTAGAGCTGAAAATTCCCATACTGGACGCCATGCTTCCGAATTCTGGATGATTGAACCAGAAATGGCCTTTGCAGACTTGCAAGATGAAATGGATTGTTCAGAAGAATTGTTGAAATACGTAATCAACTACGTTATGGACAATGCTAAAGAAGAACTTGATTTCTTGAACGAAAACGTTGATAACACTTTGATCGACCGCTTGAAGGCAACTGCCGGTGAGGAATTTGCTCATGTATCTTATACAGATGCAATCGATATTTTGGAAAAAGCAACTGACGTTGAATTTGAAGTTAAACCATATTGGGGACTTGATCTTGATTCCGAACATGAACGTTATCTTTCAGAACAAGTTTACAAGAAGCCAGTCTTCATTACTGATTATCCAAAGGAATTCAAAGCCTTCTATATGCGTGCTAATGACGATGGTAAGACTGTCGCCGCTGCTGACTTGTTAGTTCCTGAAATTGGTGAATTGATCGGTGGATCACAACGTGAGGAACGTTTAGATAAGCTTGAAAAGAGAATGGCTGAACTTGATATGAACGAAGAAGACTACAAGTGGTACTTAGAATTGCGTAAGTACGGTGGTACAGTTCACTCAGGCTTTGGTATTGGTTTTGAAAGATTAGTTATGTACATTACTGGTATGGAAAATATCAGAGATGTCATTGCTTATCCAAGAACACCAGGTAATGCTGAATTTTAATTAGGTACGAAAAAACGTAAAGTCATTGGGCTTTACGTTTTTTTAATTCGCTGGATTTTATAAAACAGTTACGGCATCGGTTGGAACAAATTGATTTGTGGCAACACGATAGTAAGTTTTACCATTGATATAAGCGATACGATCTACTCTCCATGCAGTGTTAGCAAGAAGTTCATGGCTTGTAATGTTATTGCCTTGTGAGTCAACTAATTGTTGATCTGCATTAGTTTGGATAACAATATTTCTATTTTCATAGACATAAACACTCGCTGCTTTGACCCATTCGTTAGTAGCAACACGATAGTATGTATCACCACCGAAACTCATTTCTTTATCACTGAACCAGTCGGTCGCGGGTTTTAGACTACGATTTTGAACTTTTGACACTTCAAGCGTGTAAAGAGTGACATTGCCCAACTTAGGATGTGTAGAAACTAAACGGTCAACATCGTTAATGTCTTCAGGTGAGTTAGGTGAAATTAGTGGATCACTTGTGTCAGTTGACGTTCCACTTGAGTTATTTGAAGAGCCAGAATTATTTGTAGATGATCCAGAATTGTTATTCTTTGCAGGGTCTGCAGTAACGGTGACTGTCTTAATGATAGGAGTACCATCTTTTAGCTTGTAAGTATAAGTAACAGTGAACGTACCAGCCTTGACGACTTTACCATCTTTTAGAACACCATTTTTGTCTGTGATTGTTGTTGAAACAGCATTGACAGCATCATTACCAGTTAAAGTGGTATCATTGTTGTCTTGAACTGATTTCAAGTTGTCTGCTGCGGTCCAAGTTTCACCAACTTTTGTAGTGCCATCGGAGGCATTAATGACGTGTCTCATGGAAATATAAATGCCAGGAATTGTTCCAATAGAAGAGCCACCTGAAGTGCCTTCATTGTTAGGATTAGGATGAATAGTGGGGCCAGTTTGAGATCCAGAATTTATATATGAATATTCAGTTTGCTGTGAACCGTCAGGATTCAAAAGCATTGAGTAGCCATCGTTGTTTGCAATTTTTGTGATGCCGTTGTTAACCAAGTTAACGTAGATATCACTGATATATGTCCAATTAGTTTTGTTTGCATCAACAAGTTGGTTCTTGTCTGATTGATTAAAATTATTGATTTGGATATCGCTACCAGAAATGTAAGAAGGCATTTGATCTTGAAGTTCTTTATCAGCTGCTGTATAAGAAACATTCAACTGATTGACAGTTACGGCTGGATATTGCCCCTTGATGCTACTGCCAGATATATTATCACTAAAACCTTTAAAATAAGCTGTTAAATAAGCTTCTCTAAAATAGTTTGTATATGTATAAACACCAAGCGTAGCGGTTTGGGCTTGAGTGGTACTCTTATTATTATTTACAAGAGGTATGGTTACCTTGATTGTTTGACCCACTCCTAAAGAAGTTCCAGATGGAACAATCTTAATTTCATTTACACTGGATAGTTTAAAATTAGGATCGTCTGCGATATGTTGCTCATAAGTAGCGTAGCCACCAGTGTCTGTTAGGTAAGTAACTTTAGCCCCTGTAGGTAGTCCGGTAATGTAGGACTTTAGGTCAGTGTCATCAGACATCAGAATACTATTATTATTATACATTTTTTCATATTTTGGCAACATCAAAACTGTTTCATAGTCAGATTGTGCCTTATCAGAGGTATTGGTAATCGTGTAATTTGCAGTTATAGTTTTTGCATGTGCATCTACAATTATAGTGTCATCTTTGTTGTCATCAGTTGATTGAGATGTTGCACTGGCTTTGTCATTAGTTGCACTGATAGAAACTGCCGCCTTAACTGGATCTGGATAATTAAGGGGCTTTACTTCTGGATTATTGATCAAAACATCGTCAGAATTTGTGGCAGTATCAACAACAGGTTGAGCTTCTTGAGTTGAATTTTTAGTGGTATCGGTGTCAGAGCCATTATTTGTATTATTAGTAGTGGTTGATGATTCCAAATTCGTTCCAGCTGTTGTACCGGTTGAAGTATTTGAAATATCATCACTAGCAGCTACGACACCAGATTTGGTTGTGTCAGTTTCAGAATTATTTTGGCCAGCGTTGGAATCCATCTTATTTGATGTTTCATTAGTGATGCTGCTATTTCCATTGTCTTTGATACTTGAGCTGTCAGCGATTGCTGCTTCATTCTTGTTAACATTGCTTGCTTGTTCAGTAGATGAACCAGTTGAATCCGATGTAGTATCGGCCTTTGCTGTATTAGTTTGAACTAATTGGACTCCTAAAGCTGCTACTCCGAGGGCAGTTACGATAAACTTTTTATTAAATTTTTTGTATGAATTAGAATGTACTTTTTTCATTATTATCCCTCACAATAAATTTTCCTGTTTTTAAAAGTATAATTTTATCTTTAATTACTATCCAATTCGTATTCTAGTTCTATGTGAGGACATTAATATATCATTATATGTAAGAAATAATTTCCTAATATGATTAGACATAAAAAATAATATGCTTAATAGTTATTGTAACCTTAGGAAAATAAATTTGTGATTTAGGATAAAAATAAAAACCGATATGGTGAGGATCACCTGAAACTATAAATAATTATTTTAATATTGATTTGCTGATAAATTTACTCTATTATTAAATTGTTCATAATATAGGATGAACTTTTATAAGGGGGATTTTTTATGAAAACTGCAAAATCTGTAGCTTTGCTTGCCGCTTTAGCTATAGCAACTATAGGGGGACTTGCTACATCGCAAAATGATGTTTCGGCTTCTGGAGTTGCCACAACCACTACTCAAGGTCCAGCTAGACTTTATACATCTACTGGAAGTTTGATTACTGATCGAGAGCTCGCTCCAAATACTAAATGGGCTGTTGGTAAAACAATTTCTATTAATAATGAAACTTTTTATCAAGTTGCAACTAATGAGTATTTGAAAGCAGCCGATTCGAGCTTAGATGGTAGCGCTACACAACAACCTGCTCAAACTGCTTTGATTGGAACAGTATCTACACCAAGTGGAACACTTACTATCAGCAAAAGGTCAAATGATTTTTCTGATACCTTTTTGCCACAAGGTTCTCAATGGAGAATTGGTAAATACATTGTTAACCGTTTAGGTAAGAAGTATGTTCAAATTTCTAATGACGATTATGTGCCAATTAGCCATATGACTTTTAACCACCCATTGCCTGAGCCAACATCTGATCCTGATTTTTATTATTACTGGCAAATGGATCCAAATTTGAATCCTGGCTATACTCCACACACTGATTATTAATTACGAAAAGTGGGTCTAAACTTTATCGTGTTGGTAGATTATTTCTACTGACACGATTTTTTTAGACCAATCAAAAAAAGGACATCAATAATATCCTTTATAATATAACCACGATTTTTGCCGCGAAACGAAAATCAGAAAATATAAAGAGGTATTATCATGTCCCAAGATGATTTTGTCCTAAAAATACTAAATATAACAGTTACTAATATCAAAATAATTGATTGTATCATCAATATCTAACAATCAATATAGTCTTTCATTATCCAAAGTTAAAGATTGCAGTGATGAAGGTGGCTGCACCAAGGAAAATGCCAGGAATATTAGCCCAGACGATTGGCCAATCCCTTTCTTTCTTGAGCAAACCGTAAGCTGTCCAAATCGTGCAGTTGATAAATGCAACTAATGGCTGAATAGGATTACCCTTAGATCCTGATAGGTTTGACATGATTTGTGGGATGTACGAAACATACATCAAAACTGACATCAAACTAGCCACTGTCCCAATTTTTTCTACTTTTTCTGAACTGATTTTCTGCAAATAATAACTTCCTTTCATCTCTCAGCTTTTTTTGTCATCAGTTTAATTGGACAAAAATTCTTTTATTAGATAATTCAGTGTATTTACACTAAATCAGACAAACTGTCTTGTCAATTAAGACGCTGTTTCACGGAAACAATTGTATTCAAAAACCCGCAATGTAAATAAATCATTGCGGGTTTAGTCTTTTCAACAAATTAGTTTAGATATTGATCACGATTTTTTAAAACTTCTCGCACCTCGTCAGTACTTTTTGCATCAAGCATAGCGTTTCTTAAATCAGTCGCTCCCAGTTCAGGACGGGCATAGATTTTAAAGAAGCGTTTTAAAGATGGGAAACGGGGAACGTCGTAGTGGGTTGAGAACTCATCAAATAAATCAAGCTGCATTTTCAATAATTCTAGGAGTTCATCTAATGAGTGTTCTTGGGGTTTCGGTTCAAAAGCAAAAGGACTTGCAAAGACGCCACGGCCAATCATGATACCATCTAATCCGGGATGTTCTTGAGCTAGTTTCAGACCAGCTTGATAGTCAGGTACATCACCATTGATTTGGAGGAGTGTTTCAGGAGAAATTTCATCACGTAATTTGATTAGATCATCAATTAATTCAAAGTGAGCAGGAACTTTACTCATTTCCATTTTTGAACGCAAATGAATCGTTAACAATTGAACGTGTTGATTCAACAACACTGGAATCCATTCCTTGTATTCTTCTGCTTTACTGTAACCTAGGCGAGTTTTGACACTGACAGCAAGGTCAGTAGATTTGGCGGCTTCAATAACAGCTTCGGCAGATTGTGGATTACGGATCAGGTCGCTACCACCATGATTTTTAATGACAGTTCCGTCAGGACAGCCAGTATTGATGTCAATTGCCTTGAATCCTTGATCCTTTAAAGCAGCACCGGCGAGCACAAAGTCCTCTGGCTGGTTCCCCCAAAGTTGTACGACAGGTGTCATTTTATCAGTAGGTTCCATATATAGTCGTCCATGAGCAGGAAATTTGGTAGTGGAGTCAGTGATACTCTTGGCATAAACGAATTCACTGAAAAAGACGTCCGGGGGGCAGGCTTTAGCTATTACTTGGCGAAAAACAGTGTTGCTAACTGCTTCCATTGGAGCCATCGTGAAGAAAGGCCGATGTTCTTTCCGAGCTTTAGCAGCAATCTCTGGCCAAAAATTTGATTCTGTCACGTTCATTACTTCCTTTAATCTAATTGTTTAATTCCATATCATTATATATTACTAGTTTCTTTGAGTAGAATCTAATGATTGCTTTTTATAAATGATATTTGTTGTAAGAAAAAAAAATACCAATCTTTCAATTAGTATCCCTAATTTGTGATTAATTATTTAATATCGCTCAACCGTCCATAATAAATCAAATAACGACGTCCACTATCCGACAATTTCAACTTGGTGACACTCGCATTATCAGGTTCCATAATATCGACGATATCTGGTACTTGGGTCACTAATTTAACCAATGATCTAGTGACGAAACCATGACAGACAACTAAAATCTTTTGATCGCCTTTTTCTTTCATATCTTTCAGAAAGCTTTCTAATCGCTCCCAAACTTGTTGATATGATTCACCTTGTTGGGCGTACTTAATATAGTCTTCAGTGATATAGCCATTTTCATCAAAGCCATCCGGATGTTTTGCTTTGACTTCATCTGCGACCAAGCCGTCCCAAGATCCATAATTGATTTCTCGCAAGCGAGCATCGGTATGAATCTCGTGAACATTTTGGTTCAAAATCTCGGCCGTCTGATAGGCACGTTTTAAAGGACTGGAATAAACTTCATCAAAATCATTAATATTTAAAGATTTAAGCAAATAATTAACTTGTTTGCGACCTGTTTGATTCAAATCGAGATCGGTAGCGGAACCATTGATTTTTCCAGTGTAATTAGTATCAGTTTCACCATGTCTGACAATATATAATTCAACCATTTTGAACCCCCAAATTATTTTAGTATTCCATAAATACGTTTTCATTTCTTCTTATATTATACCCATAAAAGTTTTGATTGTTGAAAAATTCATTTAGATATCAGTTTTAAGATGGAGCAAATTGATTCAGAAAATTAAACTTAAAACTTGCAATCATTAATGGATAGTCGGTATAGTTTATAGGATTGAATTAATTGTGAATGGAAGTGAGATTGTGACCCAGTCAACTTACTGGAATCGCATTGCAAATAAAGCTAAGAGTGAAAATCGTCCTTTTTTTAGTTTGGCACCAATGGAGGCTGTTACGGGATCGGTTTTTCGTCGGGTAGTTATGAAAGCTGCAGCGCCAGATGTTTTTTATACCGAATTTACTAATGCCTTGAGTATTACTCATCCACTGGCAAAAGAAACTACCAAAGGGCGCTTATATATCGACCCCAAAGAGGATCCTAAGCCAATCGTTCAACTGTGGGGGAATAATGGCGAAGATTTTGCCAAAGCCGCAATTGAGGTTAAAAAGCAAGGCTATGAGGCAATTGATATCAATACGGGTTGCCCCGATATTGCTGTGATAAAAAATCATAGTGGTAGTGATTTGATTCGTCATTTTGATACGACCAAGGAGATTATTGAGGGCGCTCGTAAGGCTGATCTGCCAGTCAGTGTCAAAACTCGACTGGGGTATAGTCAGATTGAAGAATTTGAAACCTGGATTCCTTTCCTCTTGAAACAACAAGTTCCTGTTTTGACCGTCCATGTTAGAACTAGAGAAGAAATGAGCAAGGTTGCCGCTCACTATGAGTTGATCGACCAATTGGTCCAGATGCGTGATACTTACGCACCAGATACTTTGTTGCAGATCAATGGTGATATTGCCGACTATCAAGCAGGATTACAATTGGCAAAAGATCATCCTGGAATTGATGGTATTATGATTGGTCGAGGGATTTTTATGAATCCATATGCCTTTGAAAAAGAACCCCAGCAACATTCGAGTCATGAATTGCTGAATCTCCTACGCTATCAATTAGATCTTTACGATCAATTTGTAGCCATGGGTATCCCAGGTCACTTTGCGCCACTACAACGTTTCTTTAAGATCTACGTTCGAGGGATGAAAGGTGCCTCGGCAATTAGAAATGATTTGATGCAGACGAAGACGACTGATGATGCACGTAAGATCATTGATCAAATCGATCCTGGAAAATAATAGGGTACACACATAAATTTCAAAAAAGCTGATGAACGAATTATATTTCATTCATCAGCTTTTTTTATTCATTATTAGTACTGGTTCGATATTGAAAAACAATCTTTTTTAAAATCACGATTGAGCCTAAGAAAAAGCTTGAGGCAATAATTGCAGTGATAGGCAACATGTGGAACATATTAGTTGGTAAAACTAAAGCCAAAAGTGGAAAGGCAAATGCGGCTGGTAACTTTATCTTGAGAATCTGTAACAAAATAAAGACTAATGGTAATGATATCAAGGCCGACATTAACCATGAACTAAAGATTAGATGGATAAATACGCCAATTGAGGCAGCTCCAACTAAGGCTAAAAAATGTTTGCTAGCCATTTTCCAGTCATACGTTGGTTTTTGTAGAACCTCAAAGAAAACCACCATTACAGGTGGGATGGCAGCCATTTGTGAAAAGCCAAAGGCCCAGACGCCACCAACCCAAAGAATCGCCATGATTGTAAAAATTATCATATGATGATTTTGAATCAGATTGCTTGCAGGAGCTTTTCGGTAATGTCCTTGTAAGTAGACGCCAACCATAAGCAGTCCAGTGAAAAGCAGGATGGCAACGATAAATGACCAGTGGGTCGCATTGATGATAATTGGCAGTAAACCAGTTGCAAACGATGGGGCTAGGTTAGAATGTAGCAATCTTAATAATAACAGCATTAAAATTAAGCCTATCAAAACTTTTTGTGCGTAAATGATGGGGAACTGATTGATAACAAAGCCGATAATGGCAGTTCCTGATGGTGCTAAGAAAATTTTACTAGGTTGATTGATCCAACCGCTGTTGTGATAAATCCAAGTTCCAGTCGTTAAGGCTCCAATTTCGGGAAGGATAATTTCCAGGTCGTTTAGTAAAGTGGCGATTGCAACCATGAAAATAATGAAAGCAAAGCCGATTAAGTAATTCTGTTTTTCATTGATAGATAAGTTCATAAAGCTAGATATCCCCTTTTAATCTATTGTTCTGGAGAAACTAGACTATTGTAACACACAAATATAATTTCTGAAAATAATTCTAATATATTAAAGTTAATAAATTTATATATTTTTGGAATCCATATAAGGATTTATACTTTTTTTACAATAAAATAATATATACAAATTGGATAAGATGCTGTTTTTTTACGAATTACACTTTAGAATAATGGTGTAGACCAAATGAGAAATAAATAATTATTGGCTTAGAAATAGAGAGGACATTTATTATGAAGGAAAATAATATTGTAGATACACGGACTTACGACTTAGATCAGATTGATGACGTCATCCGAGAACTAGATGCCGCTAAGATCAAAGTCAATGCTTTGATGGATTACAATTTGAGATTACGGCGTTTGAATGATCAAGAACCAAACAAAAAATTGATGGCTCATGAATTTAATCGACTCAGTCCGATTATGGAATTGCTTAATACCGATATTTTTGAATCGATCGATAAGGCGATTGAAATCTTGAATAAAGGGAACAAGGCTCCAGAAAAAGAATAATTATCGTTTTAGTAGAAGTCATTCTAATTGTGAAAATTAGGATGATTTTTTTTTTTATTTTTTTCTAT